>JBEKJO010000140.1:0-15834 GCA_050011195.1 Verrucomicrobiota bacterium
GGAGCGGGACTGCTCTCTTCACCCGCCCCGAGAGAGCAGGACCGCTCCTGACAAAACGCACCCGGCTGTGCCCGCGCCGCCGGGCAGCGGAGCATCAGCAACTGAGTGACGGCGGGCGCAAAAATGTTGCGGCCGCCGGCGCGATGTTGCGCGGAGCAACCAGAGGCGCGGGTGCAGACGGGATGAACACAACGTAAAATCGCATCCGTGGATGCCTGATAAGTGACGAGCAAATCGGCATTCCGATTCTGCACCGATTCTCAAAATACTTGTGGGCGTGTTGAAAAATGAACTCTGATTTTTTAACGGCAGAATGGCATTATTTCAGAATCTCCCCCTTTTCAACCGCAAGGCGGATGCGCCAGTGGGTTTAGCGAAAACGAAATTGAAAGACGGTCGGTGCTGCTGGACGGAGCGGCGGGCGGAACGAACGCATAGTCGTCTCCGCCACGCGCGACGGGAAGCAGCACGGACCGGCCATGAACCAAACCGTCGCGGCGCGTGCGTTGGGTTGGCGGAGCGAAGTGAGCGCAGTCAACCGCACGCACGGGCCAGCGCGGTGTTAATGTGGCGATGAATCAATCGGATTTGTGACGTTTTTAGTGCCAGTGAAAGTGCCAGTGAATGGGTGATGAATGAGTAATTGGTGAGTAGTTGATTGGTATTTGGTGCGTAATGTCGAGTGCTTGACAAACGCGCAAGAATGCCTGATTCTATTGGCGTTCGTTAGTTATGAGGCTGTTCGCCTCTGGTGGTGGGGTGGTAATTGCGGAGTAGTGGATTTTGGAAAAATCCCCTGACCCCGTTCGAATCCCACCGGCTCCACTTTCTCTCATTTACCCCCAGGCCCGTTAGATTTCTACGGATTCAACCCCCTAAATTATTTTACAAATCTGCTTGCAGGATTAGGGGAAGTGGTGTACTTGAAGATTGCGTGGTGATGCCCAACGGGCACGACCCGGAACGTTCTTTGACATGCAGGGAGTCGGGATTTGCACCCCATTTCCTATGGAAAACATGCCAACAACAAAAATCATCAGCATCATAGCTGTGTTGTTTGTTGTCCCGGTCGCACGCGTGGTGAGTATTCTCGCCCGCCGTATCACTCAAGCGACCTACAAAGCCGGAAAAATAGAGTTCAAGTTCGGCTGCGAGGACAAGAAACGGCACTCTCAGAGCAAATAAGGCTCGTTTACCAATAGTGAAAATTAAGCTCGAACCGAATGCTGTTGATATGAGCAATCGGAGGTCGGCTTGTGCTAAAACTGAAAGCGACCGAAGGACCCTTGATGCTGGATAGCAGATTGGCGTGATAAACCAGGGCCCGATAGGTTCGTCTTACTTGTCGAAACGGTTACAATCAACTGAGATGCAGTATTCTCGGGGCGGGGTTACAAGGGTCTCGCCCGTATCACTTCACCAACAGAGAAGAACGCTCAAAGAATACCGATGTGGTCTTGAACGCCGGCTCCGGCGATTTTTTATCCTGGCGGGCTCGCAGTGCGAAAGCCCGGGCCCGCCTTTTATGATTTCGCAATACCGGCTCCCTGCATGTCACTTTCCCCTCTCTACAGCTTGTGCTCGTATTTGGTTTTCATGCGTTCTATCACTGCCCGCTGCTTCGGGGAGAACGAACTTCGGCCCAGGCACGAGCCCAAGAAGTCAGCCTCAAAACCTGAGACTTCGAACTCCGCCCCGTCCAGATCTCGCAGGAACTGGAGCAGGCCGGCGTCGGAATCATCATAAACCTTGCGCTTGCGGGGGTTCGCCACCTGCGGAACAGCCGGAACAACATAGCCCTCGGGCACCACGGGATTTCCGTCCCAGAGTTGCCAGCGTGGCTCGGCCAGCACCGCCTTCGGCAACTCGACGTCGTTCCCGATATACGAAACCCTGTACGAGCATAATGGAGAGTTAATCGTATTCGACGATTGCGATGCCATTCTATCCGATCGGATCGGGGTGGGCCTGCTGAAGGCGGCGCTGGATTCCTACGCCAGCCTCCTGGACCAGACGGCCGCGTTGCGGGGGGTGATGCTCTTGAGTGGCGGCAATGGCCTGGGCAAATCCACTCTGGTCGGCCGTTGGGTGCGCCAACTTGAGACCCGGCTCTATACGCCGGTCAACCTCACCCAAGCCACCTTGAGCAGCAGCGGGCTCTTGGCCACTCTGGCTCGCAGCCTGGGCAAGCCGGCCAGCATCCGCCGCGAGCGTAACCTGGACCAACTGTCCAGCTACCTCTCCGAGCACGAGCGCCAGACTTTAGTCATCGTCATGGATGATGCGCAGAATGCCACCCACGGCACGCTGGAGGAACTGCGGCTGTTGTTGGGACTCAACCTGCCCAGCCAGCCGACCTTCGCGCTGGTCCTCATCGGCGATGAGTATCTGTTGGGCCAACTCCAACTGCGCAATCACCGGGCCCTCTGTTCCCGCCTGAGCGCTTATCACCTGCTCTGTCCCTGGACGCTGGAGCAAATCCAGACCTATCTCAATGCGGGGCTGGAGGCCGTGGGCATTAACCGCTCCAAGGTCTTCGAGCCCGCCGCGGTGGACTTGCTGGTGCGGGCCACTGCGGGCGTGCCCCGCAGCGTCTGCCTCTTGGCTCGGGCTGCCTGGCTGGAAGCCGCCCGGGCCGAGGCCAAGGAAATCAACGCCCCGATCCCCCAACAGGCCATGGAACAGGTGCCGGGGTTGGCCGGATTGACTCGCCACAACTCATGATCCGGCGCATTCAACAGGTTCACGCGCTCTACTGCCGGCTGACTGGCCAGCGCGTGAGCCTACGCTTTGACCGGGAACGGCTTTGGTATGAACTGTTCCACGCTGGGTTCACGGAGGCCGATCTCCAACGGGTCATCCGCTATCTCCAACGCGAAATCCGCGAGGGACGTCGAAACGTCGGCGCACTCAAGCTCTCCAATCTCCTCCAACTGGATCGCTTCGAAGAGGACCTCAATATCAGCCGGGTGCAGCTCTACGCGTCCAAACCCGCCAAGCCCGCCCCGCCTCCGGCACCGTCCAGTCCGCAGCAGGATGAAGCTGCTCGCCAGAGAGCCTTGCAGATGCTGGCCCGGTTTCGCACCGAGCAAGGGTGGTAGTAGCTTCCACGCCCGATCCCGCCACCGCTTCCTCGCATTGACGCCTCACCGTCTCCCGGTGCCAATCCGCAACACGGGCCACGGTGCTGTTCGACATCTTCAAAACACTCCACCCAGCCTTTGCCTCCACGGCACAGCGCGCCCATCTACCCCGTTGCTCCACGATTTACTCCGTTACCCACTCCACGGATTAATTCGCTGCTGTACACTTGGTTGTAAGCCCTTTGTCGGTGGAGTACGGAAAGACCATCTGGGACCCAAAGATTGCCCAAAACGTGACCATCACAGCGTCGGCAACCGCTTCCGTCGATTTTCCGGTGGTCGCGCAAGAGCCCGAACGACCCGATCTGTGAGTGGCCACAATGTGCCTGTCCAGAATTCAGAAAAGAAAGTGCCAGCAAAAGTGCCAGCAAACACCGTTTTGAAGGGGCTAAAACGAGTTAAGAAAAATAGTGGAGGAGTTATGGTTGACAGTGAACGGAAGTGCTTTATCATCAGTATGTCAGCGATGCCATAAACGATTGGTTTCGAGTGGCTTGTGGAAGGCGGGACGCGTTCGATTCCGACCTCCGCCTCCATCTCTAATGCCGAGGATCATTATCGAGACGCCCGCCGAACTGCTCTTGAAGGTCCTGCAAACGGGCACGGTGTCCACGAATGTCTTTCTCCGGCGCTTGCACAACTTCTGCGTGGACATGAACTGGCTGCCGTGGCCGCTCATCCCCAAACGCCAATGGCCGGCCGTACGGTTCAAGGACAAGCGCGCCATCACCTGTGATGAACACAAGCAGATCATCGCCGCCGAGGTGAACCCCGAGCGGAAAGCCCTGTATCAGTTGTGCTGGCACTTGGGCGCGAGCCAGGGGGACGTTGCGAACTTGAAAGGCGAAGACGTGGACTGGACGAACGGCACTGTCAGTTTCTTTCGCAAAAAGACCGGCGTGCCGGTGCTGGTCCACTTGGGCGCGGAAGCCTTGGACGTGTTCAAAGACCTGCCCGCCGAAGGCGTGTTGTTTCCGTATCTGTCGCGAGTGCGAGCTGGCGACCGGGCCACGGAGTTCAGATCACGCTGCCGCCAGCTTGGCATTGTCGGCGTGACGTTGCACAGTTACCGCTACGCCTGGGCGTATGTTACTTTAGTATGTTTGCCCCTTTGTCCATCGCCAATCTCGCCATATCACCACGGGGGAGCGACTGCCGAGCATCATTGACGGCTGGCCCTACTTCTTTTGGCTGTCGCTCGTTCCCGCCTCAAATCCTCAGCGTCCTTCACCAACCGCCAGAGCGGGACGCCCAATCCGAGTGCGACCGAGTGGGCCACGTTCACGCTTGGGTTTCGCTCGGCTCGTTCAATCAGGGAAATCATCTTGGAAGCCAAGTCGGCACGCTCCGCCAGCTCCTCTTGCGTGAGCTTCTTTGCCTTCCGATGCTGCCGCACGGCTTCCGCAAAGAATTTGGCGAAATCTTCCGATAACACCCCGCCACTTTGCCTACCTCAAAAGCGGGATTTACAGGAACAGTTGTTCCAATTTCTTGTGTTGACACGGCACGGCGACCTTGAGAAAATGCGTAAGATTGGTGTGGGTAAATGAAAAATAAACATAAGGACTACAAATGAAGTTCACAAACTTTGCATATACGGGTTCACTGCTCATTGTCGTGCTGGGGCTTGCGGTAACGCCGCATTCACACGCATCATTGTTGTTCAACGGAACGAATTCAAAAGCAACGCTGGACGGGAGTTTCCTTGGTGCGACAAATACTTTATTCTATTCAAACTATACCTTTGAAGTGTGGATAAAGCCATTCAGTGCCGGAGGCGGCGAATTGTTCGGCAAAATGAATTACTGGGATGAATGGGATTTGACTGTGCCACCCGATGGTGGACTCATCTTTGGAGGGGCTTGGGACTACGCTTACTGGGGCACTGAAACAGCCGTAGGCTCCATCACAACAAATGTTTGGCAACACGTATGTTGTGCCGTCACAAATGGGCTGGCTTCATTTTATGTGAACGGGAATCTGGTCGGCACAGAAGCGGTTCAAAACCCGATTGACTTTTACGCATCTACGAATACTGGGGCAATGGCACCATACGGTTTTGATGGCCGGATGCCCATTGGTTATGCTGACTCAGGCACCACACCAGACTACAATTTCTTCAACGGTCTGATTTACGGCATTAAAGTTTGGAGCCGGACCCTCTCGGCAAGCGAAGTGCGGGCCATTGCGACCACCGGCGTTCCGCTCTCCACAAACGGACTGTATAACGCCGTGATGCTGAATGAAGGAAGTGGCACCACAATTCACGACTCGCTAACGAGTCTGACGGGGCGAGTTCTAACCGCCCAATGGAGTTTGGATGCCCCGACGTTCCCATCCAGTTTCCTCACCAACGGGCTGATTGCGTACTACCCTTTCAACGGGAATGCCAACGATGCGAGCGGAAACGGGATCAATGGCACCGTTTACGGTGCAACGCTCACCACGGACAGATTTGGAAATCCGAACGCAGCGTACCTGTTTGGCGGAACCTCCTATATCGCAGTTCCATTGAACAGCGCCCTCTTTGGTACTGATTTTACTGCCTCAGTGTGGTTCAATGCATCCGATATTAACAATTCATGGCCAACGCTCCTCGAAGAAGTGGGGAACACCGCCTTTACTCTGGGAATCGTTGGACAAACATCTGGTGCCTATCCTCAGAACATCGGCGATTTGTATGCCTTTGCGACCCACGCCCAAGCAACTAAGGATTGGGAGTTGAATCCTCTGCCTCTATTTCAGCCCTCACTCAATCAATACTACCAAGTGGTTGTTGTAAGAGCGGGGACAAATGTGATGATGTATTGGAACGGCACACTCGGAGCCACCAATCAAGTTGTCAACCCCACGGTGGAACCGGGAAACACTTTCTATATCGGATGTGCAGGGGATTCCTTGAATTCGGATTGGGTTTTTCATGGCGTGATTGACGATGTTCGCATTTACAGCCGTGCCCTCTCCGCATCCGAGGTTCAGCAGTTGTACGCTTACGAGTCAACCCCGCAACCAACAGCAACGCCGCCCAGCATCACTTCTCAACCGCAATCCGTAACAGTAAACGCCCATGCCAATGCCTCTTTCAGCGTTACTGCCTCCGGCACAATGCCCTTGAGTTACCAATGGTCGTTCAACGGGACAAACATGTCGGGTGCAACCGCCAGCAGTTTGACGATTTCCAACGTGACGCCACAGGCTTTGGGTGCGTATGCGGTTTTGGTAAGCAATTCGGTTGGCTCAGTCACGAGTTCCAATGCGGTTCTCTCGATGTACCCCTTCATAGCCGCTCCGTTTCTCGGGTTAGTTACGGATTGGGGCTACACCAACACGTTAAGCGTCGGGGCGTGGGGAACCGGGCCGTTGAGTTATCAATGGTTCGATAACGGTGTCGCTGTTTTGAACGCAACCAACCAAACCTTGACGCTAACGAGTATTCAGTTCACCAACGCTGGCCTTTACTCCGTGGTGGTGAGCAGCCCATTGGGAAGTGTAACGAACACACCTGAGCAGGTGGTGGTGAACCCCGCAGGTGTTTCCCTCGGGATGTATCCCGGCGTTACGGTCACCGGAACGGTTGGCTATACCTACGCCATTCAAGCCACGACGGATTTGAGCAGCACCAATTCTTGGACTACGGTTGCAACCCTAACCTTGATGCAGCCCACTCAACTTTGGGTGGACATCAGCGTTAATGCCTTTGCAAACCCGCATCGGTTCTATCGGGTCATGCCCGGAGACTAAACTGCATCCCGTCGCCTAATTGTCGGGGATGAAGCGCCCCGCTTCCAAGATGTCGGCGATGTACGCCTTGGCTCGCCACGGATGCCCACGGTTTATGCGGTCAAGGTTCTCCGTGATGATGCCCACGCCGCTCGGCAACTCGGCAATGACTTTCTTGAATAGGGGCGTGGCTCCATCCTTCACCGATGCTGCCGGGTCAAAGTGTTCGGCAATGACCTTGATGCCTTCCCGCTTTGCCAATGCGTGGTTTAGACGGTCTTGACGTGACTTACTGTCTCCGTCTCGTTGCTGGTCTGACGAAAACCTTCCCCAGATGATTGCTTGTCTTTGATTTTGCGTGTGTTGCGACTTCACGGCCCGAGAATAAACCATCTACTTATTAAAGTCAAATACGTCTGGGCGGAACGGGCCAAGACGGTGGGCTACCCGCTCCGCCTGCTTGTGGATCACCGCCACCCCCCGGATCGCCGGCACCCCCTCCACCGCTACGCTCCAGTCCGCCCCGTTCGGCGCCTTGCTGGGCAACTCCGTCTCCACCACCGTCCCGAGCTGGTAATCGCGCGGGATCTGGTCCCGCTCCTTCGACGTATCGTAGGCCCGCATCAGGTGCCCCAGGTTGAACCACATCCAGCCGCTTCTTGGAAATCCAATAGTACCTGCACGGCCTTTATCAAGTCTTCCATCTTCCCTTTGCGCACGTACTGATGGGCGCCCTCCCGCATAAACCGCAGGATCGTGTCATCGTCGTGGCTCAGCCCCGTGTATAAAATGACAGGTAGGCTTGCGTGCTTTTGCTTAATAGGCTTCACCAGCGTGATCCCATCCTCGCCAGCTAAATCCACGTCCACGATTGCCAGGTCCGGCTCGCCCTGCTCCACCTGCTTCAACGCTTCACGACTGTCTTTGGCCGTGACGACTACATATCCGGCGCCGTGCAGCCAGGCGCCCACCATGAAGCGCCAATCGGAGGTGTCGTCCACAAAGAGAATCTCCTTCGCCATAACAGGAATCCACCCGTGCTTGCTTTGTTGCATTGCAGGCCGACTGCAAAGTGTCTATCCCCCCGCGGGACATCTTCATACACTAATGGGACAATCCTCCGGGGCGGCCGAGAGCAGCCAAACTCCAGAGACAGGCGGAACTCGTGGCCTTCGCTCAGATTCAGGGGATGCCCTGATGTTGCAGGCTGAGGGCAGAAGTCCAAATCGGGCTGGTCGTCCCACAATATCGCCGGTAATCTCGGCCTGCTCATGCCCTTTCCAGTGGCTCATCCGGCGGCGATTCTGCCGTTGCGGCGTTATTGCCCACGGTATCTGAGCTTTCCCGCGCTTATCGCCGGCAGCCTCAGCCCCGATTTCGGCTACGTCTTTGGCGATCTGCACGTGGACTGGTTTTCGCATCGCTTTTGGGCCGGGAGCTTCGGGTTCTGCCTCCCGGCGGGGCTTTTGATCGTCTGGATATTCTATCTCGTCCGCTCCCCGCTGCTTGAGATTCTGCCTGGCCGCTACAAGGAGCTGTTCGGGCCGCTCTGCCGGCGACCCGCCGGGCCTTGGCTGGCCTTCCCGGTCTCGGTGCTCATTGGCGCCTGGACCCATGACCTGCTGGATTCCCTTTCCCACCCGGATGGTTGGCTGGTGGAACATATACCCCTGCTTCGACAGCCGCTTTTCCGGTTTGGCGCGACCGGGGTGCCGGCGTGCGATTTGCTTTACGCCGCATTTACTTTCTGTGGCGCCGCCTGGCTTGCGGATTGTTACCTGCGCTGGCTGGGACAGACTGCAGGTTCGCCGGCTCTGGGCCGGCCGGCTACGAGGTGGAACTGCGCGCTGCTGTTCGGCACCGCGATGCTCGCCCTGGCCACAGTTGGCCGCGGCGAGCACCAGCTTCTCGGCCTCATTCCCCTGGGGATCCTCACCGTCGCCGTTGTGCTTGGGTTGCTTGCGGCAACAGCCGCACTTTTTAACAACAGGTAGTGTCCGGGTAGAGCCGGAGATTGAGCAGAACCCCATCAAATCCGCGTTCGGTTCCACCGCTCGACGAAGGCTCGCCATGGCCGCGACCTCGCCCCCGCCGATGTGGACGAGTTGCACGACATCGCCCGCTTGCTCTTCGAAGACAAACGAAGGGAGACCCTTGGCTGGCAGGCCCTCTGCGAAGCCTTAACCGGCTTGCGGAACAACGAAGCCCTGGCAATGCGGATGGATGCGCGTCCGGACGAGCCTGGCGGCCTGACTGCGGATGGCAGCCTCGTTGAGCCTGCGGCGGAGCAAGAAGGCCGGCGGGGATAATCCAGATAGCGAAGGGCATGAGGGGCTGTCTCCTCCACGCGTTGCTGGCCGGCGAGTTTCAAGAGCTTCAGGTCGCGCCTCGACCTCAAGCAAAGGACGAGGAAGCAGAACGCAACCCAGAGAAAAAGGTAATGCGCGTTCTGGCTGCTTGGCAACCAGAACAACACGAAAGCGATGCCCACCTGCAGGACCGCCGCCCAGCCGCACATCTTGCTCCTCTGGGCACACTCCACCATCAGCCTCTCGCGCAGAACTTCATCCCCAGGGCTTGGGTCAAGCGATCGTTTTCCTGTCCGCTTCCGCTCATTATTCCACCCGTCGGCATTGGCCGTGCGAGCACCGGCTCAGGGGCCCAAGCCAAGAACCAGGAAGGCCACACCCACAACGTCTTTGATGAATCGTATTCTCGTATTGTCTCCGTTCAGTTCGTTAACAGAGATCATTGACTCACCTAAAAAACCTTTCTCACACCCTCGCACTTTCCCACCGAGCCTTGCAAAGCGTCTAGCCCAAGAGGGGACATCATTAGTCAGTTTTGGGACCTGGCCGTCATAGAGCATTCTCTGTTCAGAAGTTTCTTTCCCTGCTGGAAGCCCGCGCCCAGCGGTGTTTGGCCTCACCTGGTCAGGCCTCTTCGGCTTGATGCCGCGCGGATAGCGGGCGGGTCAGGGAAAAAGCTCCAATAGCAGTCCGGTATTGCTCAGATGGCAGAACCATCCCTCACGATTCCACTTTGGCAAGCATGAAAATGAAAATCAGTTGCAGAGCCAGAGTGCGAAGGTCACGGGACATGGTTTGACACTTTTGGGACATGGAGGAAGGGATGAGAGATGAGACCTGAAAGCGGAAGCCAGAGGGCGGCCGTGGCGGCGTGATCTGTGGCATCAATTCCCGGGGAGTGGCGCTCTGGCTGTGGGTGCCAGCGCGCCACAACCGGATGAATTCTGGAGGCGGCGCCTCAGCGCCCATGCCGCCCGCGACGACGCCCGCCCGGTGGCGGCGCAAGCGAAGGGTCTTCTCGGACGCCCCTGGGTGAGAGATTTTGGTGTTTACTTTTCAAGGGCAAACTGCTACTAATATTGGCCAGGCAAGGGTTTGAAGTATGAACAAGACGACCAGCATTCTTGTGGTGGATGACGATCCCGCGATCCTCCAGACTTATTCCGAAATTCTGCGCACCGAGGGCTATGAGGTGTGGGAGGCCTCAACCGGCCAGCAGGGCCTCGAGGCGGCGCGCGAAAGGCGCCCGGATTTGGTCCTGCTGGATGTCATGCTGCCGGACCTCAGCGGGACGGAGGTAGGCCGGCAAATCAAGGCCGACGTAGCTCTGGCGGACGTTTTCGTGGTCCTGGTTTCCGGCAGGGCCACAGACGTTGCCGACAAGGTTGCCGGCCTGGGAACGGGTGCGGATGATTACCTGGCCAGACCTTTGGACGTAGATGAATTTCTGGCGCGAGTTCGAACGATTCTTCGTCTGCGGAACACCACTGCGGCGCTTCGAGCCAGCGAACAACGTCACCGGCGGTTGGTGGAAATCCTGCCCGAGGCTGTTGGTCTGATTGACCTCCAAGGCCGATTCCTGGCGATCAACCCCTCGGGAGCCGAGATGTTTGGTTATGCCAACCCGGGAGAGTTGCTGGAGCGAACTGTTTTCGACCTGACCCGGCCGGAGGATCATGAGCGCGTCAGGGCTAACATAACTACGACGCTGGCGGCCGGCACCTTGCGAAACGTGGAGTACCTGCTGCTTAGGAAGAGCGGCGATCCCTTCCCGGCCGAAGTGAGTGCGGCGGTGGCGGCGGACGCGGACGGCCAACCCAGTGGGATCGTGCTGCTGGCGCGGGAGACCAGCGACCGCAAACAGGCCGAGGAAGGGCTGCGATTCCTGGCGAACAATGCGCGATTCCTGCAGACCTTGCTGGAGGCGATTCCGGCTCCGGTTTTTTACAAGGATGCGGACGGCAGGTATTTGGGATGCAACCGGGCCTTCGAGCAGTGCCTGGGGTTCCCGCAAGAGCAAATCATCGGCAAGACGGTGTACGCGATTGCCCCAAAAGACCTGGCAGAGATTTATCACCAGGCCGACCGGGAGCTGCTGGAGCGGCCGGGGCATCAGACTTACGAAAGCTCGCTGGTTTACGCCGATGGAACGCGCCACCAGGTAATATTCAACAAAGCGACGTTTCAGAACGCGGAAGGCGAAGTGGCGGGCCTGGTCGGCGTCGTCCATGACATCACAGAAAGCAAACGGGCCGAGGAACAAATCCAGCGCCTGGCCGACGCGGTCCAAAGCACGCAGGATATGATCTGCATAGCGGATGAGGAAAACCGTTTCACCTTTGGCAACCGGGCGTTCCTGCAAACCTACGGGTACACGGCCGAGGAGATCCTGGGCAGGACGCCCGACATTCTGCAGTCGGCCAAAAATCCACCGGGGCTTGTGGAGCAGATTTTTCGGCAGACACTTGCTGGCGGCTGGAGGGGCGAAATACTGAATTGCCGGAAGGACGGAACGGAGTTCCCCGTCTCGCTTAGCACCTCTCTAATCAAGAACAGCAAGGGGCGCACGCTTGGCCTGGTGGCTGTGGCCAGGGACATTACGGAACGGCTCCGGGCAGAAAAGCGGAATGCGGTCTTCGCGCAACTGGGGTATCGCCTGAGTGCGGCCAGCACTTGTGAGCAAGCCGCCCAGATCATCCTGGACATTGCTTCGGAACTCATCGGGTGGGACGCCGGCTACGTCCACCTCTACTCGGGAAGCGACGATCCCCTCATCCCGGTTCTGACGGTGGACACCGTAGATGGCCAGCGGATGCCGGTTCAACCCTCGAGCCTTACACTCGATCCCAGCCCACTGATGCGGCTGATCATGAAAGAGGGCGCGCAATTGATCAGCCACGACGACGAAGCCGCGCTCGGCCTGCATCTGGTTCCCTTCGGTGACACCACTCGGCGCTCCGCCTCGATGGCGTTTGTTCCGATCCGTGCGAAGGGCGCCGTCAATGGCATTTTGTCCATCCAAAGCTACACGCCCCGGGCCTATTCCCCGGAGGATTTGAAACTCCTGCAAACTCTGGCCGACCATTGCGGCGACAGCTTGCAGCGGATCAAGGTGGCCGAGGCGCTGCGGCAGGCGGAAGCCAAGTATCGCAGCATTGTGGAGAACGCCACGGAAGGCATTTTCCAGACGACGCCCGATGGCCGCCTTCGCAGCGCCAATCCGGCATTGGCACAGATGTTGGGCTACCAGACGCCCGAAGAATTGATGGCCGAGGTGAACGATCTCGGACGGCAGGTATATGTCAGACCGGAGAAACGCCAGGAGTTTAAGCGGCTGCTGGAAACCCAGAACTCTGTCCGGGCCTTTGAATTTGAACATTACCGCAAGGATGGCAGCATAATCTGGGTCAGCATAAACGCTCATGCGGTCCCTGACACCAGCGGGGACCTTCAGTATTACGAGGGCACCATCCAGGATATCACCAAGCGCAAATCCGCGGAAGAGGCGCTCGAGATGAGCCATATCCTCCAAAACGCCCTGCTGGATAATATTCCGGATCCCGTCTGGCTGAAGGACGCAGAGGGCCGTTTTTTGGCTTGTAACGAACCCTTGGCAAGATTGTTTGGTCAACCGCGGGATGCAATCGTCGGTCGAACGCTCTTTGATCTCGACCCGCAGGAGGCGGCCCGACTGACGGCTGAAGACAAAGAGGTCATGCAGTCGGGCAAGCCGGATCGGTTCGAGCGGCGCCGAATCGATCCCCAGGGACTTGTCGGATGGTTCGAAATCATCAAGTCGCCGCTGATCGGGGAGCGGGGGGATGCTACCGGCACCGTGGGCATCGCCCGGGACATCACGGAGCGGAAGTGGGTCGAAACTCTGCTCCGGTGCCAGCGTGACTTCGGCACCTTCCTGAGTTCGACCGACGATTTGGGAGCCGCTGCGGGCCGGTTATTGAAAATCACCCTGGAGAATGAAGGTCTGGACTGCGGCGCGGTGTATCTGGTGAATTCGGAAACCAAGACACTGGAGCTCGCCGCGCACCGGGGTCTGTCAGCCGGCTTTGCCAAACGTGCCTCGCATGTTGCCGAGAACCCTCTCCAGGACCGGTTAGCCGGCGCAGCGCAGGTGACTTCCCGGAAAGAGGTTGGGCCGATGGCCGGCATCGTGCAACAACTTAAACGCCAAGGGTTGTTGGCCCTGGAGGCCATCCCTATTCAGCACAGCGGGCAGGTGGTTGCGGTGCTCAACGTCGGCTCCCATGTTCACGGGCAAATTCCCACCAAAACACGCCAGGCGATCGAGGCGCTTGCCGCTCAAGCCGGCGGTGCCCTCGCGCGGATTTGGGCGGAGCAGTCCTCCCGCACCAACCGCCAACTGCTCGAGAAGACGTTCGAGAGTATTCGCGCGGGGGTCTTTATCATCGACGACGCCGCAACCTGCGTCCGAGAGTGCAATCCGGGAGCGTCTCGCGTCTTCGGCTACGCGCGCGAGGAGATGATCGGGCATACGCCAGCCTTATTGCATCTGGATGAAGCGACACTCAAACAGTTTCGCGGTCACCTCGAGGCCGCGGTCAAAAAGAATGAGCCCGTGAGCGAGTTCGAGCTCAGCATGCGGCGCAAGGATGGCACCGCGTTTCCGACCGAACATAGCGTGGCGCCCATCCGGAATGAAGCAGGCTGGGTTGTGAGCTGGGTGGACGTGGTTCGGGACATCACCGAGCGCAAAGCGACCGAAGAAGGGTTGCGACAGGTATCTCGGCGCTGCATCGAGGCTCAGGAAGCCGAGCGTCAGCGCGTGGCGCGCGAACTGCACGACAGTGTTAATCAGGTCATCGCCTCCGCCAAGATGCGGCTCCGGAAGGTGGAAAGCTGTGTGGCGCTGAACCCCGCGGCCAAGGAGCTCCTCGCGCGCTGTGACGGCCTGCTCGTCCAGGCGCTGGAGGAAAACCGCCGCATCGCCCACGATCTCCGCCCCACCGACCTGGACGCGCTGGGATTGGCTGATGCTTGCCGCAGCTTCTGCCGGCAGTTCGAGGCGCGGACTAATCTGGTGGTGAAAACCCGCCTCGCACGATTTGCCCAGCGTTGTCCTCCAGCCACGGAACTGAACCTCTTTCGCATCATGCAGGAGGCCCTCAACAACATCGAAAAGCACGCCCGTGCCAAAACCGTCCGGCTGCAAATTACCTTTCAGGGGGACGGCCTGATGTTAAAAATCCAGGATGATGGGCGCGGGTTTGACCCCAATGCGGTCAAGCCGGCCAGACGGAAGGGGGAAGGCGTCGGCCTTGGTAATATACGGGAACGGGCCGCAATCTTGGGGGGAACCTGCGAGGTGGTGTCTGTGCCAAACCAAGGGACAGCCATCACCGTGCGCGTGCCCTGTCAGGCCCACTGACCACTGACCTCTGACCCCGGCTCAAACTTTGCCGCCCCCGACCCAACAGACGGCATAACGGATGAGGGCGTTAGTGCTCTTCAAGTTTAGTTTTCTCTTGAGCTGCGTGCAGTGAGCACTGGCCGCTCCAGGCCGGAAGTGGAGGTGGCGGGCGATCTCAAGGTTGGTCTTGCCCTCACCCAGCAGTTCCAGCACTTCGAGCTCCACGTCCGTGAGTTGACCCAGCGGGCGGCTTTTCGGCTGCGAGGCGCTGGCCCGCGCGGCTTTTGGCCCGCCGGCCATGACCTCTTCGCTGACATAGATATGCCCGCCCAGCACATCGCGAATGGCGTGGACGACCTCTTCCGGGTCCTCCTGTTTCATGATGTAACCGTCTCCCCCGGCGCGCAGAACCCTGTCGGCATAGAGCGCTTCGTCGTGCATCGAAAGCACCAGCAGCTTGAGGCCG
Source organism: Verrucomicrobiota bacterium (assembly GCA_050011195.1). Lineage (GTDB taxonomy): Bacteria > Verrucomicrobiota > Verrucomicrobiia > Limisphaerales > UBA8199 > PALSA-1440. The sequence goes on from JBEKJO010000140.1 coordinate 15,025, forward strand.
CCGTTTCGAGCCCGCAGGTCTTTGATTAACTCCAGTCCGCTCTTTCCCGGCAGGGTAATATCCACCACCACCAGGTCAGGCTTGAGGCTGGGGATGGCCTCGAGGGCGTGCTCGGCGTCCCCTGCCTCCCCGCATACGGTCAAATCACCCTCGCTGTTTATGATTTGCATCAAACCCTCGCGAAAGACCGGGTGATCCTCCACGATAAACACCTTCTTGGGGGCTGTGGGGCTGGAGCCCTCAACTGGAGCAAGCTTTGGTTTCATTTGTCATTGTCTTTTCGACGGGTAATCAATCAGTTTTGTTCAGACACAACAATCTCAGCTTCCGACAGATAATCAATCAGTTTTGTTCAGACACCACATGCGCCAGGAAGCTCCCTTTGCGTGTCCTGCACGGTGAGGCAAAGCTCTCCGAGAACCTTCCCGGCTCGGGAAAACTCGCGCTATCTCGCATTCAGATACCAAGCCCGGTGACTGAAACGACAATACAACTTACCCGCGCTTCAACTGAAGTCAACTCCGAATGACGTCAATTCTCCGGGCGCATGCATCGTTTTCGAAAGGAAACACAGGCCGAGTTCGTTCCGCGGGCAGGCGTTGCCGCTCATACGCCTGCGGATAACCATCATCGAATGTTTTAGTTTTACTCGCGGTCGCCCTTCTCGTCGAGCAAATCATCAAGTTCCCATCTCGCGGCTGGCTTTCGATGGCAAGCCCCCGAGCCCCTCCCCATTCCCTAGCGTCTTTGAATCTGAAAACTGTTGGTAAGCAGATCAAGTTTCAAGCGGCCATGTTTTCAGCGAGGTAA
>JBEKJO010000141.1:0-15717 GCA_050011195.1 Verrucomicrobiota bacterium
CAAGGCCTGCGTGGTGGGTCCCGGAATCGGCTCGGCCAGTTGAAAGTGTCGGTAGTCCTCGGACTGGCAAAAATACTGCGAGCGAAACAACTCCTGCGTGCAGAGGATTTGGGCGCCGGCCCGGGCGGCGCGTTCGGCCGCCGCCAAGGTCTGCTCCAGGTTGGCGGCGGGGTCCGGCGAACAAGCGGCCTGGATCAAGCCAACGTTGACGATGCGATGAATCATCTTGGGATTCCGCCCCTGCCGGATTTGGCCGACCCTGGCTTAAGCCTGGGCAGAATCGCGCGGGGCGCGTTTGATATACTTGGTGCTGCCCGTGACGGCCTGTGTGGCGGCCGGCGGAACCGCCGGCCCAAACAGCTCGCGAATAAACTTGCCCAGCGTCTCGTTGGTCGGGCCGTACCCCGAGTGATAAATGTAATGCTCCAGATCGTAGAGCAGCTCGTCGCCGTTCGGATACCGCTGGCCCAGCTCGCGGGCCAGCGCGCGCTGCAGAATCTCGTTCAGCCGGTCGTCCACCCGCGCGTCCAGCGACCGGAAATCAGGTATCGGCAGGCCGAGTATATGCTGCCGGGATTCCTCCGGCGTGGCGCCCTTGAAAATGTTCTTCCCCAGCAGCAGGTGCGCCAGCACCACGCCGGCGGAAAAGAGGTCTGACCGCTGGTCGGTGACCTGGAAATTCGCCTGCTCGGGGCTCATGTAATCGGCCTTGCCCGCCACGACCTCGCCTTCATTGTCCACCAGGAAACCGCGCGCCTTGGCGATGCCGAAATCGGTCAGCTTCACGTCGCCTTCGAAGGCGATCATAATGTTCTTGAAGCTCACGTCCCGGTGGACGAGGCCGAGCGGTTTGCCGTCCTTGTCGGTTTTGGCATGCGCGTAGGCCAGTCCCCGGGCCACGCGGCTGACGATGAACACAGCCAGCTCCCTCGGCAACACCCGCCGCTTGTCCGCCAACTGCTGGGCGAACTGTTCCAGGTTCACCCCGCGGATCAGCTCCATGGCGATGAAATACACCCCGTTGGTCTCTCCCAGGTGATACGTCTGGACGATGTTGGTGTGGATCAGGTCGGCCACCAGCTTGGCTTCGCCGATGAAGTTCTCGATGAACTGTTTCTGGCTGGCGTAGTTCTGGCGAATCACCTTGATGGCGATGCGCTTGACGAACTCGCGCGCGCCGAGCTGCTCGGCTTCGTACACAATCCCCATGCCGCCCTCAAAAATCTTGCGCACGATCTCATACCGAAACTCGTTTTGTATTGTGAAGAGCGCCACGCGCGGATGTTCGTTGAGCGGCAGGTGAAGTCAAGCCTCCGGTTCAAGCGTTCGCCTTGCCGACCGACGGGCAATGATTCTCCCTCCCCGGGGGAAGGCAGGGGTGAGGGGGAAGAAACCGCCGAGAATGCTTGTGTGCCAGACCTTGATCTGCGCGCCCTGCCTGCGGCCGCCGGGAGGCAGCGCCCGGAGGCCCCTAATTATTCTTAAGAAATTTATCATTTTCTACTTGCGCGATTGCGGCAATGGGCTTTAATTCAGGCAAGTCTAACGACTTTAGGCAAAAACCAAACAACAACAGACACATTAAACGCACTATGGCTAAAGCACTCTCTAAATCACAAATCGCCGCGGCAATCGCTGAAAAGAACTCACTCACCAAAAAGCAGGCTGTCGAAATCCTCGAGAGCATCTGCGATCTGGCCTACAAACAGGCCAAGAATACCTTCACCCTGCCGGGGCTGGGCAAGCTCGTCCTGGTGAATCGCGCGGCCCGCATCGGTCGCAATCCCGCCACCGGGGAACAGATCCAAATCCCCGCCAAACGCGTGGTGAAGTTCCGCGTGGCCAAAGCCGCCAAAGACGCCATCCTCGGCGCCAAGTAGGCAACCTCTTTCCTCACAGGCACCCTGACGCCTTCAGGGTGCCTTTTTCGTTGCTGGCGGAACGGAGGGGGGAGGAACGGAGTGATGGAGTAATGGAGTAATGGAGTAGCGGCGGAATGGCTGCTCGGCAGGTTTGCGCCCCACCATCCGGTTCTCCAATACTCCATCACTCCATTTCTCCACCACTCCCTTTTTCTTCGTGAGAGTCGCCGTCGTTGGCTGCGGGGCGGTCGGGAGCTTTTACGGCGCCAAACTGGCGCGCGCCGGGCACGAGGTCCATTTCCTGTTGCGCTCGGATTACGACGCCGTGCGACGTCAGGGCGTCCTCATCCGCAGCCCCGAAGGCGATTTCCAGGTCCGGCCCCAATGCGCCCAACGCCCGGAAGAAATCGGCCCCGCCGACCTCGTCCTCATCGGGCTGAAGACCACCGCCAACGAGGCCTTCCCCAAACTGCTGCCGCCCCTCGTTGGTTCCGGCACCGCCGTGCTCACCTTGCAGAACGGCCTGGGCAACGAGGAAGCCCTTGCGCCCCTGTTCCCCGTCGGGCAAATCATGGGCGGGCTGTGCTTCGTCTGTTTGAACCGCGTCGCGCCGGGCGTCATCCAGCACCTCGGTTACGGGCAAGTCGTCCTGGGCGAGTTCCAGCGCCGGGCCGAACCGCGCACCCGTGACCTCGCTGCCCGGTTCGGCGCTGCCGGCGTGCCTTGCACCGTCACTGACAATCTGGCGCGGGCGCATTGGCAAAAGCTGGTTTGGAATATCCCTTTCAACGGCCTTGGCGTAGCCAGTGCCGCCGGCTTCGACGCCCTCGAACAGCTCATGGTAGGGCGAGCGTCCTCGCGAGCCGAAATATCTCCAGGAATTAAGGCTCGCGAGGACGCTCGCCCTCCCGCAGCCTGCCTCACCACGGACAAGCTCCTGGCCGATGCGCGCTGGGCGCGACTGGTGCGCGACTTGATGCTCGAGGTCATCGTCGCCGCGCGTGCTCTGGGCTTCGACATTCGGGACGCTTTCGCCGACCACCAAATCGAGCGCACCCGCACGATGGGCGCTTATCGGGCCTCGACGCTGATTGATTTCGAGCGCGGCCAGCCCCTGGAACTGCAAAGCCTGTTCCTCGAACCTCTGCGGCAAGCCACCCAAGCCGGCGTCGCCATGCCCCGGCTCGCGGCCCTCTGCGCCGTGCTGAAGGAGTTGGACCGAAGGGCTTTGCCAGCCGGATGACTGGTGATTGGTGATTGGTGATCGGCCCGACTTCCTCAAGCGGGAACGTGGCGGCAGGTGAAGAGAAGAATAGAGCCAACCACCGCTTCGGCTATCATTCGTTAGCGGCGCAGGTTCGCATCTCTCAACCTCTTAATCATTTCGGCCACGGAATCTGCGAACACGTCGGTATCACCACCGTCGTGATGTGTGATGTAAACCACATCATCCTCCGCCTGGCCAGGACGCAAGTATATCGGATCGCCGAAATCGCTCGTTGCGATGGCGACCGCATCAAAACCCAGCCACGGTTTGGTGTCAAGCAGACCACGCTCATCCAGAGGGCTGAACGTGCTGATGCGGTCAGCATCTGTGTAATCGAGGCCGCAGGCAGTGACCAATGCTCGATCGGCATAAAGTTCCCGCAATGCTGACGGCACTGGTCGTTGAAGATGGCGCTCGTAAAAGTCCCAATCGGGTCGGAGTAACCGTTCTTCAAAAGCGATGCGGTCGGCAGCAATCTTCTCCGGCGGGTTCCGCCGTCGGTGGCGTGCCCGATTAACGCAGTCTCTGAGCCAGAGAATCGCAAGAGGCAATCCGACGAAAATAACTGAAATGCCTACGACTGTGTTCAGGGTATTGCTCATCGCGTTAAGTACGCCTAAGTAATGGGCCTCATATTGGACGTATCGCACAAGCCGTCATGGAGCGAGCGTAATTTCCGGGTTTTCGCCCGTCAACAGCAAGTTGCGCCGAGGCGGGAGCGTGATATTGAACCGTGAAAGGCGTCGCGGGGGCTGCCGGCCCAGCCTTTTCGGGTTCGGGAGGTCATTCCCTCGCTGCCTTCTTACTTTACTGCGCCGGGTTTTGGGTCAGACTCGGGCGGTGAAACCACGCGTTCGCTTTGCGCCCAGTCCGACGGGGTTCCTGCATATCGGCGGTGCCCGTACGGCCTTGTTCAACTGGCTCTATGCCCGCCATACGGGCGGCACGTTCATCCTGCGCATTGAAGACACCGATGCCGCCCGCAACACGCAGGAGGCGGTCAATGTCATCCTCAACGGGCTGCGCTGGCTCGGCCTGGACTGGGACGAAGGCCCGGTCAACGGCGATGCCAACGGCTCGAGCAAAGGCGATGGCGGGCCGTATTTCCAAAGCCAGCGGAAGGAGAATTACCGGCGGCGGGTCGAGACGTTGCTGTCGCGCGGGCTGGCCTACGAGCAGGAGGGCGCGGTCAAGTTCAAGATGAGCCGCGAGCCGATTCTGATCCCGGACCTGGTCGTCGGCGACGTGCGGCGCGAACTGACCGACCGCGAACAGGCTGACCCGGATTTCATCATCGTGCGCTCCGACGGGCAGCCGGTGTTCCACCTGGTCAACGTGGTGGATGATTTGGAGATGAACGTCACGCACGTCATTCGCGGGGAAGATCATTTGAGCAACACCGCCAAGCACATTGCGCTGTTCCGCGCGTTTGGCGTCGAGCCGCCCAAATACGCCCACATCCCGCTCATCCTGAACATTGACGGCACCAAGATGAGCAAGCGGGACAAAGGCGCCTCGCTCATGTCTTACGTCGAGGAGGGCTATCTCCCGGCCGCGCTGGTCAACTACCTTTGTCTGCTCGGCTGGTCCCCCAAGAACAACCGCGAGAAAATGGCGCTGGCGGAAGTGGTCGAGGCGTTCGACCTGCCGCAGATTCTGCGGCACAATGCGCGGTTCGACCTGACCAAGCTGATTTGGCTGAACGGCGAATACGTGCGCGAACTGGGCGACGACCGCCTTTACGAACTATCTGCGGAAGCCCTCACGCGCGCCGGGCTGGACCTGACGAAATACCCCGCCGAGTACGTGAAAGCCGCGCTGGAGACGTGCAAGGGGAAGTTCAAACTATTCGGTGAGCTGCCGGCTTACGCCGGCTTTTACTTCAAAGAGGAAATTGAATACGACCCGGTCGCTGCGCAGAAGGACTTCACGCCCGAGAACAAGCCGCGCCTGGCCAAACTGCGCGATGCCTTAGCGAAACTGGAGCCGTTCGAGGCCGACCCGATTGGCAACACCCTGAAAGCCGTGGCGCAGGAGTTGGGGGTCAAGGCCGGCGTGCTGGTGCATCCGACGCGCCTGGCGTGCTGCGGCAACACCGCCGGCCCCAGTCTATACCATTTGCTGGCAGTTCTCGGCAAAGCGCGCGCCCTCCAAAGAATTGACCGGGCGCTGGCACTGATGGGATAGGTCCAAGCCCGGGAGGGCGAGCGTCCCCGCGAGCCCTGATTTTCGCAGATGGCCTGAGAAGTTTGGGCTCGCGGGGACGCTCGCCCTCCCTTGAGACGATTTTGGCCAGCGCGCCTACCCCGCCAGTTTCCGGTTCTTAGCCCGGGATTCCTCGGCCAAACGCGCTTTGAAGGCGAGGACCTTCTTCTGCAAGGCGGCATCGCCGACGGCCAGGATTTGCACGGCGAGCAAGCCGGCGTTGCGCGCGCCGCCAATCGCCACGGTCGCCACCGGGATGCCGCTGGGCATTTGGACAATGGAGAGGAGTGAGTCCAGTCCCTTCAAGGCCTTGCTTTCCATGGGCACGCCGATAACGGGGAGGGGAGTGAAGGCGGCGGTCACGCCGGGCAAATGCGCGGCGCCCCCGGCCCCGGCGATGATGACGCGCAAACCGCGCTGTTGCGCGCTGCTCGCGTAACGCTCCAAATCCCGCGGCGTGCGGTGCGCGGAGATGACCTGAACCTCGTGCGGCACGCCAAATTCGGCGCAAGCGTCCGCCGCGCCTTTCATGGTCGGCCAATCGGAATCGCTGCCCATGATGATCCCGACAACGGGCCTTACGGAGTGCTTCCTGGTCATAATCCCTAGGTCTTAATTATTGCTCCCCCAACTGAAATCATCGAAGAGCGTCACGCTGTCGGCCTTGGTCCAGACCCCGACCTTGCCGGCTTCGGTGAAGGTGCTGTCCTCCACGTCGAACAAGTGCTGCCCGTCGAAGATGACCTTGAAGTGGTTGCCCTGGAATTCAACGCGCAGCGTGTGCCATTGGGCCGAAGCGACCTTCTCTTTTACGCCGTAGCCGCCCTTGCGGCCGACGATGTCCAGGACGCTGCGCTTGCCGGCAACGGTCTTGTAAAGCACGACGTTGTCTTCCAGCGCGTTGGCGCGGCAAACGTAGTAGTTGTCCTTGTCCTGCACGCGCCAGATGACGCCGCCCGCCTGGTCTTCCTTGCCGGAGACGGGCTTGAACTTCACTTCGACAAAGCCGTCTTTGAGGCGGGTGTCGTCTTTGATGCAGATGGGATATTTCCCTTTGCCGGACTGTTTGAGCACGTTCGGCTTGCTTGGGGCGGAGTCGTCCGGCTCGACGCTCCATAAGGCCACGCCAGCGCCGGTCAGGGTGCCGGTCCAATGGGGTGGAAGCTGGCCGGGTTTAGCGTTGTCAAAACCCACCGTTTCGGCGAGAACGGACAGCGTTAATCCGCCGGCGGCGATGGCCAGGACCATTGACAGCTTCGTCATTAAATGCGATGCCCTCATGTCGGATATGGTGCGCGCGGACAAGCCAAACTTCAACTATGAAATGGACCACCCCTGAAAAGCGGCCTGGCTGGCGGTCCATCGCGGAGTTTCTGGCCCTGAAGCGCAACACGGCCCTTTTGCTTGTGGCGCTGGTGCTGGCGGGCACGGGTGAAAAGCTCTGGCTCGGCTTTGCGCCCAAGTATCTCCAGACTCTCGGTGCGAGCATTCTGATCATCGGCTTATTCGACGCGCTGCAAACCCTGCTGGGCGCCGTCTATGCGTACCCCGGCGGCTGGTTGACGGACCGGTGGGGCCAGCGCCGCGCGCTGATGCTCTTCAGCGCCCTCTCCCTGGCGGGCTACACGCTGGTCTTAGTGTGGCATCATTGGCTGGCGCTGCTGCTTGGCACATTCCTGTTTCTCGCCTGGAGCGCTTTGTCGTTGCCGACCACCTTTACCGTCGTCGCCACCTCGCTCAAGGCCCGTCAGCACACCATGGGTATCGGCGTCCAATCCATGGTGCGCCGTGTGCCGATGATGCTCGGGCCGCTGGGTGGCGGGTGGCTTATCACCCGGTTCGGCTGGACCCAGGGCGTGCAGTACGCCCTCCTGCTTTGCCTTTTGCTGGGCCTGCTTACGATAGCGTTCCAATGGTTCATGCTGGAGCCGGGCAAGGGGGAGTCTCCTCCGACAACCCAAGGTGGCCCGGCGAACTTCCTTGCCGTCGCCCGCTCCTTCACACCTGCACTGCGGGAGTTGCTGATCAGCGACATCCTGATCCGCTTCTGCGAGCGCATCCCCTACGCCTTCGTCATTTTGTGGGCGATGAACCATGCCGGCGTGGACGCGCAGCAGTTTGGCGTGCTGGTCGCCTTCGAGATGGTCACCGCCATGATCTGCTACATCCCCGTCGCGCACCTGGCCGACAAGCATGGGCGGCGCCCCTTCGTGCTGGCGACCTTCCTTTTTTTCAGCCTCTTCCCCGTGACGCTGTTGTGGGCGAACAGCTTTGGCTGGCTGGCGCTGGCGTTCGTGGTCCGCGGCTTGAAGGAATTCGGCGAGCCGGCGCGCAAGGCGTTGATCATCGGGGAGGCCGTCCCAGCCCTCCGCGCACGCATCTACGGCGCCTACTATCTGATTCGGGATTGCGTGGTGACCACCGGGTCATTTCTGGGCGCGTGGTTGTGGAGCCTCAGTCCGCGCGCGAATTTTATCGGTGCCGCGGTTTGCGGCGCCCTGGGAACGGCCTGGTTCTGGTGGTTTGTCTATCGCCGCAAGCCCGCTGCGGGATTGACGGGCGGCCAGAAGAGCGCACAATCAGCCCCGGTTCGTCCATGACAACAGCTAACAAGATCACGATCCTGCGAATGCTGCTGATTCCATTCTTCGTGGTGGAGACTCTCTACTACACCAGGGATGGCAACGAGGTGCATCGTCTGCTGGCGATTCTCTCTTTTGCTATCGCCGCTATCTGCGATGGTGTGGACGGCTACGTTGCGCGGCGGTATAATCAGCGCAGCGAACTCGGGGCGATTCTTGACCCGCTGGCAGACAAGCTGTTGCTGGTTTCCGGCGTGGTGGTGTTGAGTTTTGATCATTTGCCCTATCTTGAGAGTGTCCCGCTTTGGCTCACGGGCACGATTATTGGGCGGGATATTTTGATACTGATCGGGATGCTGGTGATTCATTTGATGGTTGGCAAAGTCAAGGTGCGGCCACGGATCATCGGCAAAGTCGCCACTGTGCTGCAAATGGCTGTCGTGCTCTGGATTATGTTGAAGTGGGCAGGGAACTGGCTTCGCGCGCTGACCCTTGGCACGGCGATCTGCACCGGCATTTCGGGATTGCTCTACGTTTGGGACGGTAGCCGCCAGTTGAGCGCGCATCCGTCGTCCAGTCCGAAAGCCAAAGTCTAAGGTCCAAAATCCGGGAAGCGCAGCGCCCGGCAAATTCAACCATCAACCGCATACGTTTATGGGAAAACAAATAGAGCTGAAACTGAAGGAAGGGGGCCTGGCGCCTGGTTTTACCGCCACCACCAACGGCGGGGGCAAGGTGTCTCTGTCCGATTTCAGGGGCAAACACGTCATTCTGTACTTCTATCCCCGGGACGACACCCCCGGCTGCACCAAAGAAGCCTGCGCGTTTCGCGATGACTATGGCGCGTTCACCGGAAAAGGTGCCGTCGTGCTGGGGGTCAGCACCGATTCGGCCGAGTCCCACGACAAGTTCGCCGGGAAATACCGCCTCCCGTTTACTCTGGTGTCCGACGAAGACAAGAAGATCGCCCAGGCTTACGGCGCCTGGGGGGAGAAGACCTTCCTGGGCCGGAAGTACCAGGGCACCCATCGCGTGACGTTTCTGATTGGGCCGGACGGCAAGATCAAGAAGATATGGCCGGCCGTAAAGCCTGCCCAACACGCTCAGGAAGTTCTGGCGGCGCTGTGATTGAGCTTTCTGCCGAACACCGTTTGACAACCGGCCCAACCCGATTTACCTGTTTAACCGAGTTAACCAATTAACAAATTACTAATATGGCAATACCTGTCGGCTCCAAAGCACCTGACTTCACCTTGAAATCCAAGCAAGCGTCCGGCTTGGTGGACGTAAAGCTCAGCAACAATTTCGGCAAGAAGAACACCGTCCTGCTCTTCTTCCCGGCGGCGTTCACGAGCGTCTGCACCCAAGAGATGTGCGACATCACCGGCGGCCTCAACGCCTACGCCGGCCTCAACGCGGAGGTCATCGCCATCAGTGTCGATACCCCGTTCGCGCAAGAGGCGTGGGCGCAGAAAGAGAAGATCGGCATCACGCTGGCCAGCGACCTCAACAAGCAAGTCATCAAGCAATATAATGTCGTTTTCCCGATGCTGGCCGGGGCTGGGGACACTGCCGCGCGCGCCGCCTTCATCATCGACAAGAACGGCGTCGTCCAATACAGCGAGCAAACCCCCACGCCGAAAGACCTGCCGCATTTCGACCAAGTCAAGGCCACGCTGGCGAAGCTGAAGTAGGCAAGCCGGGAACGAGATCGCCTCAAGAGCCGCCTGTTTGGGAGGGCGAGCGTCCTCGCGAGCCCAAACTTCTTAGGCAATCCGCGAAAAACAGGGCTCGCGGGGACGCTCGCCCTCCCTGGCTTGGGGCACCTCAGTCCGCAAACGCTCGGAACAGGGCGCGCATCTCTTCCTCGGCGTCCGCCGGATCGGAGAGCGTCTGCGAGATTTCCTCGCGCAGCAATTCCCGGTAGCGCTTGCGCAAGCGATGGACTGCTACCCGGGCGGCGCCTTCGTTCAAGCCCAGCCGGGTAGCCGCATCCGCGTAGGGGATGGCGCTCTGGCTGGCCATGAGGAACGGCTTCAACTGCTCGAACACCTTGCCCCTGCCTTCGGCGGCGCACTCGTCGCGCAATCGGCTGATGACCTGTTCGAGCAAGGTCATGGCCCAAGCGCGGTCGTAGAGCTTGTCCGGGCTGAGTTGGTCGGTGGGGTCAATTTGGTAGCGTGCATCGGCGTCCTGCCAATCGAGGGAAAGGGGCGCCACGCCGCCGCCCCGCTTCTGGCGCTGCGACTTGTCCCGTTCGTTGGCCAGAAAGTGCTTCAGCGCCGCCAGCAGGAACGCGCGGAACCGGCCCTTCTTGCTGCTGAGGCCCTCCAAGTAGTTGCGTTCAAGGAAGCAGGCAAAGAACCCCTGGGTGAGGTCCTCGGCGTCCTCCTTCGAGTGTCCGTGGCGGCGGACGTAGGCATAGAGGGGATACCAGTAAGCGCGGCACAATTCCTCCAGCGCGTGGTCGGCCTGCGGCGTGCTGCGGCGGCCCGCGGCCAGCACGACCGTCCAGTGCGTCGTGGCGAAGATGTCGCCCGGCGCGGGGGTGATCGGGTCTGAGTATTCGGAGCTCACACCCATCTCAGTTCACTTGGGCGGCGGTGACGCCGGGGCAGGCGGAGAAGCCGGCGGTGGCGCCTGTAACGGGCCGACGGAGTACGGGCGGAATTCACCCGTGGCTTGTATCCCCGCATTGGTCGGCAGGCTTGTCCGGGAATCCACCACCTCCACCTGGGTCTGGTGTCCCGGCTCGAGCGAGACGTGGCGGAATTCCACCCAGCGGTAGGGCCGCACCTGGAACCTGAACTCCTTTACCTGGGCCAGAGGCAGATGGCTGAAGGTGACCGTCTGCTGCTGGAGCGAGCCGTTACCGGAAGCCTGGCGTGTGGACACCTGCTCTTGGTCATCCCGGGCCACCGCCACCACCCTCGTGTCCCAGCCGCTCAGGGGATGAGCTACATTGATGACAGCATTTCCTTCCTTCTCCGCAGCCTGGGAGAAGCTAACATAGCCGTCACTGCCATCCTTGGCGGTGCTGCCCGGCGAGGCCGGGCTTTCTGGGGCCAGCGGCTCCCTTCTCGCCGGCAAAGGACAGATCATGGTGCCTAGTGAGTGAGGGTCTCCCGAGGCGGCCACCGTCTCCCATGGCCCCCAACCCAAACCGAGTTTGAGTGTGGTCGCCCGGGCCGTGCTTGGGAATTGCACCGCCGCTGTGCGCAAGTCTTCGACCGGCTGGTCAGCGAGAGCAGGCGGCCCGCCGATGGCTTTTGCTCCTGCCGCCGGATCAAATCGCCAGATCGGGTCCGAGGCACCCTCCGGCAAGCCCGCCAGCCGAATCACGAACTCCCGGACCATGCCGCCGTCCGCACTAACCGACACTCCCTTCGCCTCAAACGGCCCGTCGTCCGAGTCAGAGCCGTCCGGTTTCCAGCAGCGTTCAGTGGTGGCGGGATAGCGCGAGACGGCGACCAGTTCGATGGTTCCCTGCGGCAGGGAAGCCACGAACCGCGCGCCGGACTCTGCCGGGCGAGGCGTCATTGACGCGCTTGATGCAGGCGGGGACTTGGATTGCCATTGCCTGGGGTGCAAGGCAAGCAGCGCCACCACGGCCACGATGACGGCGGCGGCGATCTTCCAGCCGCGACCGCTGGAGCACAGCGGCTCAGTCAGCGCGAACCTCTGAGACGTGGCCGCCGCCGGCGCGCGGCCTGCCTGGAAAGCTTCGATTACCCCATTCGCATTGGCGACGATGCCGAGATAGAACACGAAGGTGAGGACAAGGTCCGTCACGAAGATCAGGCAAGCCCAACCGGGATGATTGAGTGCGAGAGTGAACACGAGCACGGTCGTGATGGCATAGGCGATGCCGACGCCCCTCAGGTTCCGGATCGCCAACTCCGGGCGCTCCCGTTTGAGGGCGTTGAAACCGGTCGCCAGTTTGGGGAACGAGACGAAGGCCCAGTAGAAGTTGAAGATTGGGATGAAGAGGAAGCCGAGCGCCCGGCCCGGTGTCGTCGCGCGGTATTTCTCGGGCAGGGCCTTCCAACACGAGTAATGCAGCAGCGACCAAAACACGCCGCCCACAATCCAAGACAGAATCGCATAAGGCGCCAGGGCGTAGTCTGTGTGACCAGTGAATTCACGCCAATTCGCGGCTACCAGGAGCGCGGTGGTCAAGCAATACAGCGATAGGGCGGGAACGCAGTTGATCTTCTTGAGTCGCCGCGTCTCCACTGGCTGTCCAGGGGCCTGCCCCGGCAGAAGCGGGGCTGAGGCAATCTTTTGCATATCCGTTTTCACCTCGCTGACGTGTTGGTAACGGCGCTCCGGTTCCTTCTCCAGCGCGTGCAGCACCACGTCATCCAGGCGCACATCCATCTGCACCTTGCGCGAGGGCGGTTGGAATTTCCCCAACGGCAGTTCGCCCGTCAGCATTTCGTAGAAGACCACGCCGAGGGAAAAGATGTCGGCGCGGTGGTCCACGGTCAGCGGGTGCTCGACCTGTTCGGGCGCCATGTAGTGCGGCGTGCCCATCACCTGGCCTTCGCCCGTCAACCGGAGCGCCTCTGGGTCGCGGCCTAGAATCTTCGCCAGCCCGAAGTCGGCGATCTTCACGCGGCCCTTCCGGTCCACCAGCACGTTCTCCGGCTTGATGTCGCGGTGGACGACGCCCTCGTCGTGAGCGTATTGGAGCGCGTCGCAGATTTGCGGCACGATCTGCAGCGCCTCGCGCGGCGAGAGCCGCCCAGTCTTCTGGAGCTGGCGCAGGTTCACGCCATCCACAAACTCCATGATGAAGTAGGGTAGGGCGGTGGGCGCTAGTGGGGCAGGCGTCCCGCCTGCCTGCGCGGGCGTCTCGCCGGCGTTCCCTTCGATTCCGGTGCCAGAAGCTCCGAGCGCAGGCGGGACGCCCGCGCCACTGGCACTTACCTGTCCAAACTCATGGACGGCAACAATGTTCGGGTGGCTGAGCCGGGCCAGCGCACGGGCTTCCCGAGTGAACCGCTCGGCGAAGCCCGCGTCGGGCGTTGCCTGGGCCGGCAGAATCTTCAGCGCCACGAAGCGGTCGAGGGCGGGCTGGCGCGCCTTGTACACGGCCCCCATGCCGCCTTTGCCGAGGAAACCGAGGATTTCAAGCTGCGGGAAGAGCCGGGCCACTTCCTCCACGGTCGGCGGCACGAACGGTTTGGCGTTGGGCCGGGTGGCGGTATCATCGGCGGCGCCCTGTTGGAGCAGGCAGGCGGGGCAAAGCCCAGCCAGCGCGCCCGCCGGCAGCGACGCGCCGCACTGAGGACATTTCTCTGGCATAGTCTGATTCGTTCCGACGTTATTCATACACCCTCCTCAGAAGCGAAACCGAGCAAATGTTACAGGAATAATTGCAGAACCTGGGCCTTTTTGGTCAGCAAGGGCGTGTAAGGCATTTGCCTGCACACCGAAGCGTGTCTTTTCTGACTCGACAATACTTTCGCCGTGGGTATAACAGGCGCTAAGAAAGGATCGGAGTGGACGTGAACAGCGGTGTGGAAGGCGTTGTGAGCTTTTCACCTGCGGCTTGGCGAGCAGTGGGTCATAGGCCAAGGCTGTTCATCCGAAAACAGAGGGACCTTATGTGGTGGCAAAAACGCCAGGAACGTTCGAGCGGGCTCCACCTGAGTCAGCATCGATCAGGCACAGGTTCACTGCATACGCGCAGCCGTTACCGCCACACCTCCAGTGGGCTTCAACAAACCGCTTCTGACTGTTCCAGCACAAAAGGCAACCGATTATGAAAACAAACAAACCAGAAGCCCTCATCCGTGATTCGCACCACCTCGGCCTGATCAACTTTCTTTCAGGAACTGACCCGAATGGCCCTTCGTTCTCAGCGCGGACCGAATGGGGGACCGCATGTGAGCGGGGCCGAGGCGGCAAATCGGGCTTCCGCGATGTCGGTCCCACAGTCCACGAAGTCGGCTTCGATTACAATCAATCACACAATTATGAAACACAATAGAGGGCATATAAAATTAGTCACTTTTCCTGTTGCTCTCACGATTCTCCTGGGGGCTTCCAAAGTCCACTCTCTTGCTCAAAGTCAAGGGCCGTTTTATGCGCACTCAGAATTGGAGAATGCGGTCGCGACTCAGGCAAAATACGAGAAGGGGCTGATGGTTGCTCCGGGCGTCCGAGGGACGGGCATTGGAGAAACCAATGGCCGTTTGGCGGTCTTGATTCTCATAGATGATGCAAGTCGCAAGGCACAGCTACCTGCGACTTTAGATAATATGGAGGTCAGTTTTCGGGTAGTCGGGCCAATACACGCTCACCAATGCGGAAGCAGCGACCCAAAGAGTTATTACGCCTTGCCGGTGCCGCTTGGCGTCTCGGGGGGGAATGTGCTTTTGTACACACGTGGGTCCCAAACGTATTGTGCGAGCGGCACCATCGGCTTCAAAGTCTGCGACAACACCAGCGGGGCCTCTGGTTGGATCAGCAACAACCACGTCGCGGGTCACGGGACCGACGGTTGTCCTAACAGCGCTCCAATCGGGACGCCAGAATATCAGCCGGGATCGGTGGACACCAGTTGCGAAGCGGCCCAAAACGTTGGAACGTTGAATCGAATCGTGTCAATTAGTTTTGTGGGCAATAACACTGTTGATGCGGCCTTTGTGCAAGGCTCCGATACGGCGGTGTCGGCCAACATCCTGAATCTGGGGGCTCAAGTCAACAACGTGGTAGCTGCTTATTTGGGGCAAGTGGTCAGAAAGAATGGCCGTTCCAGCGGCTGCACCCAAGGGACGGTGGCGGGGATCAATATGACTATCAACGTGAGCTACGACACTTGTGGGACTGCGACATTTATTAATCAAATCTGGTATTCTCCCACAGCACCTTCGACGACCATGAGCCAATCCGGGGATTCCGGCTCGCCAGTGGTTGACGTTAATAACGACGCGGTGGCACTTAACTTTGCGGGTGATGGCACGAATGGCTTCGGCAATCCGATTGGAGCGGTATTGACGGCCCTGAATGTTAGCCTTTGCAGTGCTGCCTGCACTTTCCCAACTAGCTACTCCGTGACTGGCGGTGGAGCGTATTGTGCCGGAGGAGCCGGCCTGTCGGTCGGCCTGAACGGCTCACAGAATAATGTAAATTATTATCTCAAGCGGAACACAACGACTACGGTGACGATGCTCCCAGGCAGCGGATCGGCTCTGAACTTTGGCAGTCAAACCACCGCGGGAACTTACACTGTGGTGGCGACCAATGCGAGCGGCGGCTGTGGGGTGGCGATGAGCGGCAGCGCGGTGGTCACGGTTAAAGCGCGCCCGACCTCGGTGGTCAGTGGCAGCACGGCCATCTGCAACGGCGGCTCGACGAGCATTTCGGCGGCGCTGACTGGCACGGGGCCGTGGAACGTCGGTTGGTCGGACGGCACGAACCAGAACGGTGTAGTTTCCAGCCCAGCCACGCGGACCGTGAGCCCGCCGGCGACGACCACCTACACGGTAACGAACCTGACGGATGCCAACTGCACGGCGCGGGCTGGTGATTTGACGGGCAGCGCGGTGGTCACGGTCAAAGCGCGCCCGACCTCGGTGGTCAGCGGCAGCGCGGTGATCTGCAACGGCGGCTCGACGGCTATTGCGGCGGCGCTGACCGGCACGGGTCCGTGGAACCTGAGCTGGTCGGATGGCACCAACCAGAACGGGGTGGTGGCCAGCCCGGCTACGCGCACCGTTAGCCCGTCGGCGACGACCACCTACACGGTGACCAATCTAACGGATGCCAACTGCACGGCGCAGGCCGGGGA
>JBEKJO010000142.1:0-15700 GCA_050011195.1 Verrucomicrobiota bacterium
ACTTGGGGACCGCTGCGGCGGTTGCGCCACACCAAGGGGGGCGGGCTGTGGATGTCTGGCCTGGGGGGCAGGGCGAGAGAGAGAAGGGTGCGGAGGCTCAAGAATGTTTGCAACATCCTTGAAACATTCTTGAAACATCCTTGAAGTGTCCTTGGAATATGCTTGGAAAATCCTTGAAATACCCTTGAGACATGCCTGGAACTGGCGTGGGGCTACGGTATTGCTACGGGCCCGCTATGGCCCTGCTCCGGCCCCACCACCGCGTTCCCGGCGGCCCCGCCCAGGCAGCAACGCAGTCCAAGAGGGCAAGAACCTCTCTTTCTTAGTGCGTCTTCGTTGTTCGTTTTCAGCCCGGCGGCCCCGTTTCCGAGCCTGGCCGGCAATGGTTTCCCATCGCCTTCCGCACCTGCCCGCCCGGCCCCCGCCGCCCATTCGCCAGCGCCTTTGCCATTTCAACCGGCGGGCCTCGACCCGCCGTAAAACCATACTTTTCTGCGCTACGCCTGCATTGACGCCAGCGGCGCGCCCCTCTATGCTCGCGCCATGCGTAGGCAAGATGTCTCGTATCCGCCTCACGCCAGCCGGGCCGCGCGGCTTAAGGAAGACGCGCCCAAGGCCGTCGGGCGGCTTTCCGCCCTCGCGCATAATCCCATCCCCGATACCTGACACCAACCGCAAAGCAAGACGCCCGCACTTATGCACCTCCAACAAACCAAGTTCGGAAGCCGAGATACCGGTGGCCCGCAATACTATTTCCACGGCGTGCCGGAACCCGTGAAGGATTTCCTGCGTCGCAAGGGCGCTTGCCCGGTGGTACTGCAGACGCCTTACGGCATCGCCCGCAGCTCGTTCATAGCTGTGGGGCGCGACCATAAGCTCTCGCGGAGCGGGAGGGTGATGGCTGGCAGGGTCGGACACGACCGTATCCAGCAGGCGAGCGGAGAGGAGTCTATTGGTGAGGCCATTCGGCACTGGTATGGTCTGGCGGCTAGACAGGATTTTGAGTCCATCGAGGTCGAAGCCACTATTCACCCGGGTGGGCACTTCATTTTGACGCCTACGGTCGTCACCATGCGCGGAGCCAAGCGCCCGGTTACTCTGGAAAAAGTCGCCTCGCCACTCTCGTTCCATCGCGACTATCAGAGCAAGCTCTGGCGAAGGCAGATTGAGGCACGGCAGAAGCAGTCGGCCGAGGAGGTGGCTTGGGCCGGGGCGCAGATCAGCCGTGTCGTGGAGGTGCATCGCGGGACCGAAGCGCGGAATATTCATGAGGCGGACCTGCTATGCGCGTCCGGCGCGCTTTCCATATTGGGCGTGGAGCTGAGCCCCTATTTGGTGAAAGGGTACGATTGCCCCCTCACACGGTTCCAGTTTGGCGATCTGCCGGCGTACCCCTGCCCGATCGAGATCAAGAAGCGCTCGTCAGGTTTCAACTACCAGATCACGCGATACGCAGACTTGCCCCGCGCGGTGGTGCTGTGTATCGAGCACGATTTGGTCAATCCGCCGGACCACGTTGATATTGTCGAACTGTCCACCTTTGGGGAGTATCTTACGGATTGATGAACCGCGACGACTTCCAGCCCATCCTTGAAGCAATTCCTGCCGCCCGGCAGGAAGACGCCCGGCATTACGGCGTACACCCTTATTTCACGCGCCGTCCGGCGAATGTCGTCCGCAAGTACCTCGAGCGGTATTCGCGCGAGGGGGATGTGGTGCTGGACCCTTTCGGCGGGACGGGCGTCACCGCCATCGAAGCGTTCCTGCTTGGCCGCAAGGCCATCCAGAACGACCTCAATCCGTTTGCGAACTTCATTGCGGCGAACATCGCCGACACTTCACTGCCTTCTGTGGCAGCCCTGCGCCAAGGATTTGAGCGAGTCCACGATGTCTGCTGGGGGACGCTGGCAGAGATCGAGGCGAGCGAAGAGGCGGCGAGACGAAGGCTGAAGGAGCTTCCCTTGCCCGAGAACATTCCCCTGCCGCGCAACTCCGACGCCGGGTTGTTCTACGATTTGTTTACCCCGCGCCAACTCGCGGGCCTGGCCTTGCTCAAGCAGGCTATCGACCAGCAGACCTGCGGCGTCGTTCACGACTTGCTGTTGCTGGCATGGTCGGCTTCGGTCGCTAAGCTCAACAAGACGTTTCTCTCCGCCAAGGGCCGCGCGGCCAGTCGCGGAGGCTCGAGCATTTTCAGCATCTACCGGTACAAGCTGGCGGCGCAATGCGTCGAACTGCCGATTGGGGAGACCTTCCGGGGCCGATTCCTGAACGTGTTGGAGGCGAAGGAGGAGGTCCTGCGCCTGCGCGACTGCCGGGCGGGACGACGGGAAGGTGTCCTCGACAGCCGAAAGAACTTTCGGGTGCTCGCACACGACGCCGCAACCCTCGACGACGTGCTGAAGCCGGCCAGCGTGGATTACATCTTTACGGACCCGCCGTATGGCGCGTTCATCAGCTACCTCGACCTGTCAATCCTGTGGAACCACTGGCTCGGGTTCCCGGTCGGCCCAGCGACGCGTGAACAAGAGACCATCGTGGGTGGCGAGTGCGGGCACACGGAAGACCATTACAAGCGAAGTCTGGCCCGCAGCATCCAAACGTCCCTGAAACTTCTCAAGCCCGACCGCTGGTTCTCCATCGTTTTCCAGCACTGGGACGTCAGCTACTTCGCCACGATCCTGGAAACCGCCAGCCAGAGCGGGGCCGAGCTGAAAGCAGCCATCACCCAGACTGGCGACGTGATCTGGTCCATGCACAAGAAGAAAAACTCGGCGAGCGTGCTGGCGGGCGAGATGATTTTGACCTTTTACAGGCCGAGACGCGTGACCAAGGCAAAGAAGACGAAAGCTCCCGCCGACAACCGCGACCCGCAAGAGGTGCTCTCCGCCGCCTTCGACCTGTGCCTTGCCAACGGCCAAACGAGTTTCACCAGCGAGGCTCTATTCAACCGGTTGGTGATAGAGCTTTGGCACCGGCGCGCTCTTGGTTGCTTAGCGCTCAACCGCGAGGAGTTTTCGACTCGGCTGGAAGACCGCGGCTGGAGCTACAACCCGAAGACTCACCTTTGGGCGAGGCAGGAGGCTCCAGAAAGCAGGGCGGAGGAGCTTAGCCTCCTCGGTAGCTGAAATCTATTCCTGGGGCTTCCGCGATGAGGCGGGGGCGGCGGAGGTCCGAAATCCGCCAAAACGGGGAATTCTCTGCGTAATCCGCCCCTTTTTTAGGCTACGTGCCGCGCCAGAGGTCGCGCCGGTGGCATTTCCGCCGCTTTCGGGCCACTCCGCCGCCGCCGGGGCGAAACCCGAAGCCCGAAATCCGAAATCCGAAGCCCGGAATGGGATCAAGGCGGGGCTGTTTTTGGGCCTTTGGCAGGTCAAAACGCCGCGGGATGCACAAGGGAGTGCTTGCGGAGGGATGCCGGGGGATGCCGTGCGGGGTGTTTCCGTAGTACCAGGCTTGTGACCCGGAGCGCGGCCAAGCGCCGGCAGTGGGAACCCGGGCAACTCTTGTAACCCAGGCAACCCAAGTAACTGATTCAACTCAATTAACGCAGGTAACTTGGGTAACCCCAGCAACTCACGCAACTCCTTTAATCCCGCCCCCGCCTCCAGCCCGGTTCGTGTATTCCGTGGTGTCTTTCATGGCTCCGCCACCGGCTTGGCCGGCACCACCTCGCCCAGAACCTGCATAGGGCCTTTCCAACCCCCCTTCTGCGGCTGCACCCCAATCAATACCTTCCGGCCCGGCGCCGGTTCTCCAAACCGCTCCACATACCGCGCCGTGATGTCGCTCAGTCCCCCCGTCGTCCCCCGCAACACTCCCAAATAGACCGGGTTCCGCAGCTTGTTCCGCTTCGGCCCCACCGGCGCCTCGCCATACACCATGAGGTCTTCCACCACCGGCCCCGAAACCTTCAGCGCCAGCCGGAACTGCCCGTTCTCCCAGCTCGGAACCAGCGCCGCAACCGAGTTCGGCCCGAAACTCACCGGTGCGGGCGGCGACAGCAATAGTTCCCGCCCCGCCAGCGCCAACACCGCGTTGAGTCTGACGAAGAGCATTTGCCCCGTCAGCCCTCCCCACAGCCGCCGCCGACGGCTCCACACCTTCTCTCCCGCCGCAATCCAGGCCCGCCGCTGCTCCTCAGTCAGCAACGTAGAACTATAGGTCTGCGACACCGCTCGCATGATCGTCTGCATCCGTTGTCGGGGTGGCGTGAGGGGGTTGGCAGGGATCACATAGAGGCGGGCATATCGGCGGCTGCGAACACGGTAATAGACCACGCCCCAACTCAGGTCTTTGCCGACGATGGCGGGAACCTGGGTCTCGCGGATGGCTTGGGCGGCGTAGGCGCGTCGGACGGCGGGGTCACTGAGGGCGGCGGAGACATCGGTTCGGGTGAGCCAGGCAATCGAATCCACGGACCATCCGGGCCGGCCGCGGAGGTTGGCCTGGATGCAGCAGCAAAGGGGTGGGTCGCCCGCCGGCTTGGTCAGGGCGGGGGACAGATCGGCGCCGGGGTCGGGTTGCGCCGCCGCCAGGCAGCGGCGAATGACGTTGTGGGCCCTCGGGCTGAGGGGAATGTCAGTTGCTATGCTCATAGTGTTGTCTGATTGTATCAGCGCCGACTGCGGTCGGCGGCTACGGGGCTTGAATCGGCTTGAGGTTTTTTAGGGGGCGACTATTCTCTGGCCATGCCGATTTACGAGTTTCATTGCGACAAGTGCGAGCAAGACAGCGAAATCCTGGTCCGTTCCAGCCAATGGAAGGGGACCCGATGCCCGCATTGTGGGTCGGCGAGACTGTCCAAGAAGCTCTCGGTGTTCGCATCGTCCGGCGGCGGCAACCAAGCCAGCGCGGCGCCGTCCTGCGACGGCGGCGGTTCGTGCGGCTGTCGTTGCGGCGGGGGGAAGCACCGGCACTGAGTTGCGTTAGACCACCACTTCCCGCGCGGTGATCGCCCTTAGATCCTGAATGGCCCAGTCGGGCTGACGCAGTTTCAGTTCTGCGAGCCTGGAGCCGCCGGTCGCTACCGCCAATGCTTTCGCGCCGATGGCTCGCGCACAGCCTATGTCAAAGGGGGTATCGCCGATAACGAGCACCTGGTCGCCGCGCAAGTCTCCCCCGAGGAGGCGGCTGCCGCGCTGCTGGGCCACGGCGGCGATCCGGTCGCGCTCCTCGTGGTCGTCGGCGAAGGCGCCGGTTTGGAAGACGTGCCAGAGATTGAAGTGGCGGAGTTTGATCTCCGCGCCGAGCCGGATGTTGCCGGTGAGCAGGCCGAGCAAGGGCGGCTGCGGCAACGTCTGCAACTCGCGAAGGAATTCCCACACGCCCGGACAGACTTCGGTCCGGCTCTCAGCCAAGATGTGGTCGAGCCAAAAGACGTAATGATCGAAGAACCGCTGGAAATTATGGGGTGTGGGCGCGATCTGGTGGAACCCGAAGAACTCGCGCACGAGGCCGGTGTCGGTGCGCCCGGCGAAGTTCAAACGGTCGAACCCGTCCGCCGCGTTGAACTCGGAGGCGAAGGTTTTGGCGAAGGCCTTCACGCCCGCGCCGCCCGTGCGGACCAGCGTGCCGTCAATGTCGAATAAGACCAGGCGGACCATGTGTCGGGAAAGTAGGCGGCTCGGCGTCCAGTGGCAATGACATCTGTAGTTGGTGATTGGTGACTGGTGATTGGTGATCAGTCACCAGTCACCAGTTACCAGTTACCAGTCACCAATCACCAGCCTCTACCTCTTTTGGTTGTAGCTGGGTTGGGAGTATTTTTGCCGCACGAGCGCCTGCGTCTGTTCGGCGAGCGGGGCATCCGGCTCGAACTTCACCCACTGCGCTGCCTGCCCGGAGCACGCCACGTCGCACATCGCCTGCTGCCAATCCGCCCGTGCCAGGGAAAGAACCCCCCGGCATTTTGAGGCGTTTTGTGCGCCTGAATCCCAAGACAAAGGCGGACCCCTCACCCCGGCCCTCTCCCCTTCAGAAGGGGAGAGGGGGAACCGTCGCCCGATCTCCGGCGAATTAAGGTTCATGGGCAGCGGCGATAGTTGCACGGAGCCTTGAATAAGCAGGCCGTCTCGGGTGCGGCGCTGGGCGGCGCCGGCGATCTTCTGCCCGCGCCAAAGGAGGTCGAACATTTCATGGCCCTGGAAGCATTGGCCGGGCCGGGTCTTGCGGCAGCCGGGCGCAAGCTCGGTGGCGAGGTTGAGCCGGGCGAACGCGGCTTGAATCCATTCGTGCATCCGCCGATAGCTGTCCGTGGCGGTGAGGGAATACCAGTCGTGGCCGGGCGGGAACACCAGGCTGTAGGTCCAGTCCGCGTCGTGCGCCACGAGGCCGCCGCCGGTGGGCCGCCGCACGAGCGGGCGCAGCGGGGTCATCTGCTCTATCCCGGCATACTTTTGAAAGTAGCCAAAGGACGCTGCCGGCTCGGTCCAACTGTAAAAGCGCAGGACGGGCTGGCCGAGGCGCGCCGCGCTTTGCAGCAGTGCTTCGTCCAGGGCCATATTGAAGGCGGAATCGCCCGGGCCGGATTGGAGCAAATGCCAGGGGGAGGGCATCACGCGATGGGAAGCCGTTGAGGTCGAAATCCGAAACCCGAAGGCCGAAAACTGAAGGACATCCGAAAGCCGAAAGCCGACAACATTAGGATCGGCTGGTCAGAGGGCGGACCCGCTTGGTTGTTGGCATCGGAGCACAGCCGCCTCCTGGCCGCGCGCCGCATTTTCGGCCTTCGGGTTTCGGATTTCGGCTTTCGGATTTTGGCTTGGGCGGTCAAACTAAAGAAGCCGTTCTTGCGGGCACGCCGAGCCGCGGGCAGAGCGCCTTGATTTCACAATTCGGGCAATCGGGATTGCGCGCGGAGCAGCGGCGGCGGCCATGCCAGATGAGCCAGTGACTGAACATTGTCCACTGCTCCCGGGGCACCAGTTCCATCAGCTCCCGCTCGATTTTCTCAGGCGCCTTCTCCTTCGTCAGGCCGAGTCGCTGCGCCAGCCGGGCGACATGCGTATCAACCACCACGCCGCAGTTGAGGTTAAACGCGTTGCCCAGCACGACATTGGCGGTCTTGCGGCCCACGCCGCCGAGTTGCGTCAGTTCTTCCATCGTGCGCGGCACCCGGCCCTCGTGCTTCTCGACGATGGCCTGGCAACAGGACTTAATGCTCTTGGCCTTGTTGCGGAAGAAGCCGGTTGATTTGATGGCCCGCTCCAGTTCGGCGAGGGGCGCCTGGGCGTAGTCGGCGGCGGAGCGATACTTCTGGAAGAGTTCCGCCGTGACCAGGTTTACGCGCTTGTCGGTGCACTGCGCCGAAAGGATGGTGGCGATCAGCAGTTCGAGCGGGTTGGCATGGTCCAGCTCGCAATGCGCGTCCGGGTAAGCCCTTTTCAGGCCGGCGATGATCTTATTGAGCCGGGCGGATGCTGCTGCTTTGGTAGTCGCAATCACTTCGATGCCGCGGCCGGTTTCGCTGGGGCCTCGGCGGGCGCCGTTGCCGCTGGGACCGCCTTTTCCACTTTCAACGGCCTCGGATGGCCGAGGCGGCCGTTGGTCCAATCGTAGATGTAACCCATGTTGTTGAGGGCGAAATAGACGAGGGCCAGCAGGATGACCAGTGCGATCACCTTTGGCCACGGGCTCTTCTTTTCAGCAAACGGATCCACCAGGTCCCGCTGTGAACCGGGCGGCAGCGCGGCCACGCTGGTGAGCGACGCGCCGAACGGCACATTGATCTTGGCCTTGGCATTCACCGCCCAACCGTTGGCGTCCAGGATCGGGCCGAGGTTGCGTTTGCGCAGCTTGAGCCAGGCCAGAATCATTGACGGCCCGGAGATGAGCAGGATGATGGCGAGCAAGCCCAACGGCATCAACCCTTTCAAATTCAGGAACCCGCTCATGATGCCGCCCACCATGCCGCCGATGCCCGCCGCGCCCACGCCCAAGGCGGCGATCAGGCCGGGATCAAGCTTTTGCGCCGGCGGCGGGGGCGGGGGGGGGGGCGGGGGCGCTGGCACCGGCGCCTGGCCCGACTGGATTGATTGTTCGACCTGCACCGCCGCTTGCGCCAGCTTGGCTACGGACGCTTCGTCCGCGCTGGCGGCACGCTTGGCGATCTGCTCCTGAATCATCCGCGCCACTTTCTTGTAGGGCGCCCAGAAGGCCTGCCGGATGCTGATCGGGTTATCCACAATCTTGGTGATCGTCGCATCCCAATCCCGGCCCTTGCGGTCGTAAAAGACGCCGTTGCGGCCGGCCATCAGGTTGTCCGAATCACCATTCGTGAAAGCGGCCAGTATCTGCATCTTCTCGTTGGTGCCTTTTCGGACGCAATCGCAGTAGGCCAGATAGGTGCCGGCCAGGGACGTCATCACGGCATGTTTGCCGGGGTCCTCGACGGTGAGGCACAGGTCGCAGCTCCGCTGGTCCAGGTAAAGCGTCCCGGCCTGGAAGATCGCCTTGGTCTTGCGGCTGTAGAAATCACGGAACGAGACGAAGTTGTGGCAGAGCTTGTACAGGTCGCGATGATAGCGCACGAGCTTCTCCACCGACGCAATGGCGGTGAACTCCGGCTCGAGCTTTTTGTCCTCCGCGATGAGCGCGTCTATCTTCTCCTTCACCTTGCCGGCAAGAATCTCGCGCACGCGCGGCAGGCCGAGTTTCTCGACCAACCCGGGCGCTTTGCCGGCTGACCAGCATTCAAACGGACCCAGCTTGGCCAGCAGGCCGGCCCATTCGGATTCCGTCAGGGAGGTCCTGTCGCCCAAGAGGGGCTTGACGGCATCCGACTGCAGTTTAGTCAAAGCGCCCGCCCAGGCCGGGTTAACGCCTTCCTTCAGCGGCAGGGGCCGCCCCGCTTCAACGCGCGCCAGCGGGAACCCGGCAATCTCAGCGGCGGTGTCCGTGAGGTCCTTGGCTGCGAAGGCCAGGTATTCCTTCTCTTCGCGGTTCAGCGCGCCGACCGCGCGCGGGTCATAGGCCGCCAGCCGGCAGCGCGTAAAATAGTCCTCGACTTTGGCTTTGACGGCGCTGACGGCGGCGGCAGCCGCGAACGTGGCTTCCCCCAACGGCAGAATGGCGGCGGCGGATTCGGCTTTCTTCCACCAGTCCGCATAGACCTGCGCTTCGGCGAAGAACTGGTCCACCTTGGCCTGGCTCACCCCCGGCTTGCCACTGCGGTCGGTCTCCGCCCCAAGGCAGGCGATAATGTCTTTGATCACCGCCTTGACCGCTTCGTCCGTCGCCGACTCGGCGGGCACAATGCCGTCTCCGTTGAACAGAGTTTCCTCGAATTTCCCGGCGACCGTCGCCGTATCTTCCAGGCTGATGGTGTCGGCGTCCTTTTTCAACGTTGCCAGAATCCGCCTGGCCGACGCGAGCAACTGTTTGCCCTCGGGCGTGGCGTCCGCGATAGCGCTCAGCGGCAGCGAGGGGGAAGACTTCAGCAGGTCATCCGGCTTTTTCAGGAGGCCGCAAACCCACTTCGTGGCGGCGATGAGTTCGGGGGCGCGGATGCGGCCATCCTTGTCGGTATCAATGAGGGCCAGGGTCGCGGAGTCGAACTCAAGCCCGGTGGTGGGACAGGCCAGGGCGACCCACAGCTTCTGGTCGAGTTGATCGAGGGCCATGAGGTCGGCCCCGGTTTCCAGCCGGACCTGGTCAAAGCCGCCGGCACGAAAGAATTTCCATGTGTGGTTTGTGCTCATAGTTCTGCTAGTTGATCCTGCCGTTTACGTGACACCCGCTGCGTTGCGATTAGCGCGGCGGTAATCTACCTGAAGCCGGCACGATTGCCAACTATCAATTCCCCGCCGGCAGCTAAGCCAGCTCCGGCTCTTCGATCTCCGTCGGCGCGGCCACCAGGGGGGTCCCATCGCTCGCCTCGGGATACTCGAAAACCTTGCCCTCGTAATTACGAATCACTACGCGATCGGCATTGCGGCTGAGCACGTATTCCGGTGTGACGGGCACCTTGCCGCCGCCGCCAGGCGCGTCAATCACATACTCCGGCACCGCGTAGCCCGTGGTATGGCCACGCAGGCCCTCCATGATCTGCAAGCCTTTGCGCACGCTGGTGCGCAAGTGCGCGGACCCGGCGATCAGATCGCATTGGTAGATGTAGTAAGGCTTCACACGGCACATCAACAGCTTCTGCACGTGCGCCTTCATCACCGCCGGATCGTCGTTGACGTTGCGCAGCAACACGGATTGGTTGCCGAGGGGAATCCCGGCGTCCGCCAAGCGGCCCAGCGCCTCGCGCACCTCGGTGGTCAGCTCGCGGGGATGGTTCGAGTGAATGCTGACGAACAGCGGATGATATTTCCTGAGCGTCGCGCACAACTCCGGCGTGATGCGCTGCGGCAGAAAGATCGGTATCCGGGTGCCGATGCGCAAGAACTCCACGTGGGGGATCGCGCGCAGACGGCTCAACAGATGTTCGAGCTTCTCGTCGCCGAACAGCAGCGGGTCGCCGCCGCTCAACAGCACGTCGCGCACCTCGGGATGCCTGCGGACGTACTCGATCTGCCGGTCGAACTCGGGATGGAAATCGTAGCCGGTCGCGTTGCTGACCAGGCGCGACCGGGTGCAATAACGGCAGTACGCCGCGCACCGGTCGGTCACGAGAAACAACACCCGGTCGGGATAACGATGCACCAGCCCCGGCACGGGCGAATGCGAGTCCTCGCCGCACGGATCGCTCATCTCCCACGGCGCAACGTGAGTTTCCTCGACCCGCGGGATGACCTGCCAGCGAATCGGGCAGTTCTCGTCGGCTGGGTCGATCAGGTTGAAGAAGTATGGCGTGATGGCCAGCGCCAGCTTGTGATTGGCCAGCGCCGCGCCGGCGACTTCCTCCGGCGTGAGCGTCGGCATCAGGCGCTGGAGCTGCTCCACGGTGGTGATGCGGTGCTTGAGTTGCCAGTGCCAGTTGTTCCACTCCGCATCCGGCACGTCGGCCCAAAAGCCCCGCCCGGCCGGGCGGAACTCCTTGAGAGATTTTGCCAAGCTATACGATGGCGGCTCTTCGCCCTTCTCCGATAAAGCGTCAATGTGCATTGTTCCCCTAAAATTGGGTTAGCGCACTATAGATTTGATCCCCAACCTGTCAAGCTGGCGACCCTGAATTGTTCACCGCAACCCATGTAACCCTTGGAACTGGCGTAACTTATGTGGGTTCACGGTTCCCTTGACTTGGCTCAAGACGGGTATGTCCGATCCTGGTCGAGCCGCTCCGCCCCGCAGTCGTTTAACGGGATACGCAAGCTCCACCGCAATGGGCCGGCTCCGCTTCCGCGCAGCCGGCCTGTCCCTCATTTGACTCCTTCGACTCACTTAACCGAGTTAACCGAGTTAACTCATTTAACCCGCTCGACTCACCCAACCGCTTCGAGCGCTTTCGCCCCGGCTTGACCTTGCTCCGGCGCCATAAAGCGGCGCACCATTCTCTCCAAAGCATCGAGCCAAAGCGGGTGCTCGTTTAAGCAGGGAATCAGCGCAAAATCAGTTCCGCCCGCCGCCAGAAAACCATCCCGGCCACGCAGACCAATTTCCTCGAGCGTCTCCAGGCAATCGGAAACAAACGAGGGGCAGATCACCAGCAGTTTCTTGACGCCGCGCTCCGCCAGCCGGGGAAGCTCGAAGTCCGTGTAAGGCTTGAGCCAGGGCTCACGCCCCAGCCGTGACTGGAACGCCACCGAATACTTCTCCTTCGGCACACCAGCCTGCTCAACGAACGCGGCCACGGTCTTGAAACACTGCGCCCGGTAGCACGTGGCGTGGGCCGGGCTGGCCGTCTCGCAGCAGTTCTCCGCCGCCAGACAGTGGCGCCCGGTGGGATCGGACTTGCGCAGGTGCCGCTCCGGCAGACCATGGAAACTGAACAGCAGATGGTCGTAGCCCCGCTGGAGAAACTCCTGCGCGCTGGCCGCCAGCGCCGCAATGTAGTCGGGCTGCTCGAAGCACGGCGGCTGCACCTGCACTCGCAATGGCGGCGCGAGCGCCGCGGCCACTTCCTTCACCCGCTCCACCGCCGTCTCGAAACTCGACATCGCAAAATGCGGGAACAAGGGAATCAGCAGGACTTCGTCCACCCCCTTTTGCGCCAGGTTGCGCACCGCCTGCGGAATGGACGGATTCTGATAACGCATCGCCAGTTCAACCGGAACCGGGACCCGCCGCTGGAGCTTGGCCTGCACGTTACGGCTCGTGACCACGAGGGGAGAGCCGGCGGGGGTCCAGATTTTGTGATACGCCTCGGCCGACTGCTTCGGGCGCGAGGGCAGGATGGCAAAATGCACGATGCAGAAGCGCAGCAGCCAGTTCACGTCCAGCACGCGTCCGTCCATCAGGAACTCGCGCAGGTAGCGGCGCACGTCCCGCACCGACGGCGAGTCCGGCGAACCGAGGTTGACCAGCAAGACTCCCTTATTCATCTCTTAGGCTCATGCGGGAACCTGGGTCTCAGGCCGGCCCGTGGGCGCAGCCTTTAGAAACTCCCCTGCCCTGTCCGCCACCTTGCAGGCGGACACGATCGTGTCGCTCAACGAGATGCCGTCGCGAAAGTGGCCGGCGAAAAACAGCCCGGGCGCTTTCCCCTCGATGTCAGCCATCAGCTCGCGGTAGCGCCCGTAGCCGAGGTTGTATTGCGGGATCGCCCTCGGATAAAACACGCTGTGCTGGAAGGTCGGCTTGCCTTTTACGCCCAGCAACACGCGCAGGTCTTCACACGTCAGCGCGAAAAGTTTCTCCGGCGGCAGCGACGCCAGTTCCGGGCACCGCTCACCCCCAACGTAGCTGGTCAAGGTCAAATGCCCCGCCGGCGCGCGATTCGGAAACAGCGATGAAGAAAAGATCGTGCCCAGGATCTTGAAGCCCTCAACTTTCGGTATCAACATGCCATACCCTTCGCAGGGATGCGCCACGTCCTCGCGCCGGAATCCCAGCACAACGCTGGCCACTGGCGGATACCGAATCTCCGCGAAGGTCCTGAAGTGCAAGGGCATGGGCGCCTGCACCTCCATTTCCGCCAGCCGGAAGGCCGTGCCCGCGTAAATCACCGCGCTGTGCTCGGCGCGCGTCTGCTGGCCGCGCTGGCGCAAGTCGAGCGTCCAACCCTCGGGCGTCTGGGTGAGCCGGGTCACGGCGGTGTTGAGGCGCACGGCCTCCCCCAAACGCTCACGCAAAGTGTCCGGCAACACCTGCAACCCTTCGTCAAAGGAGAATTTCGGCGCGCGGTCTTTCGCAATTTCCCCGCGCCGTTTGCGCTCGCGGGCCCCGAAGATTTGGCCCTTGATAAGCGAGCCGTAGCGCGCCTCAAGCTGGCCCAGCTTCGGAAATGCCTGCGGCACCGAGAGTTTGTAAGGGTCGCCCGCGTACACCCCGGCGACGAGTGCATCGATGGCCTGGTCCAGAAACTCCTGCCCGAGGCGGCGCAGAACAAACTCGGCGACGCTCTCCTCCTTGCCGTCGCGGCGCGGCGGCACGAACGGCTCCCGCAGCACGGCCAGCTTGGCCCGCGCGGTAAAGAGCTGGGTCGTGAAAAAGCCCAGCGGCGACTCCGGCATCGCAATGGGCCGCTGGTAACGCACCACATAACGCGCCTCGGCCTTCGGATCGGGATCGAGCCGGCGCGACACCAACCCCGCGTCCCTTACGAGCTGGGCTACCTTGGGCGAAGTTTCGAGGATTGTATTCGGCCCGAACTCGGCCAGGTAGCCCTCCGCCCGCACCGACTGGATGGCGCCGCCGACCCGGTCGCTGGCCTCATAGACCGTGACCGGCACGCCCCGGCGCTTCAGGTAAAAGGCGGCCGTCAGGCCCGTCATGCCGGCGCCAATGATTGCCACGGACTTCATATCGTCCGCGAAAACCGGTTCTCCTTTCGCGTCGTCGCGTACGCGTCAAAGCGCATCGCGATGTTGCGGATGAGCAGTCGTCCCAGGTCCGTCACCATCAACCCCTGTGGCGTTTTCACCAGCAACCCGTCGGCCTCCATGTCGCCCAGCGACTCAAGTTCATGGGCGAAGTGTTCCCTGAAGTTGAGGCCAAGCAACTTCGACATGCCCTCGTAATCCAGGCCCAGGTCGCACATGAGGCGCATGATCGTCGTGCGGCGGACCTTGTCTTCCTCGGTCATAATATAGCCCCGGTGCAGCGGCAGCTTGCCGGCGTCCAGCGCCCCGTAGTAGTCCGGCAGGTCTTTGTGGTTCTGCCAGTAAAAGCCCTCCGCCTGCGAGATGGACGACATGCCGAAGGCGTAAATGTCCGCCCCGCCGCGGGTGCTGTAGCCCTGGAAATTCCGCTGCAATGTCTTTTGCCGCTGCGCCAGTGCCAGCTCATCCCCCGCGCGCGCAAAGTGGTCCATGCCGATATACACGTAGCCCTCGGAAGTCAACCGCTCGATCGCCAGCTTCAGCAACTCCAGCTTGGTCTCCGGCGATGGCAGCATCTCGGCCTTCAAAATCTTCTGCGCCGGTTTCATCCACGGCACGTGGGCGTAATTGAACACCGCAAACCGGTCCGGCTTCAACGACAGTATCTCTTCCAGCGTCTTCGCAAAGGCGCTCCGCGTTTGATAAGGCAGACCGTAAATCAGGTCAATATTGACCGAGTGAAAGCCCACTTCGCGCATCCACTCGACGACCTGCCGCGTCATCTCGAACGGCTGGATGCGGTGCACCGCTTTCTGCACCACCGGATCGTCGTCCTGCACCCCCATCGAGCCGCGGTTGAAGCCGACCTCGCGCAGCGCAACAAGATGATCCCGCGTCAGCCGGCGCGGGTCCACCTCCACCCCCGCTTCGATGTCCGGCGCGAACGCGAACCGCGCATGAATCATCTCCCCCAGCCGGCGAATCTCGTCTGGCAGCGAAAAGGTGGGCGTGCCGCCGCCGAAGTGAAGCTGCACCACTTTGCGCTTGGGATTCAGCAGCGGCTTCATCAAATCCATCTCCCGTTCGAGATACGTCACGTATTCGCCGCTCTTCTTCTGGTCGGCGGTGATGACCGTCGTGCAGCCGCAAAACCAGCACAGCGAGTAGCAGAACGGCAGATGGAAGTAGAGCGACAAATCCCGGTCCGTCTGGTTGTTGGCCCGGATGTTCCCGATGAACACCTCCGGCGCGATCTCCTTCGTGAAATGCGTCGCCGGCGGATACGACGTGTAGCGCGGCCCCGGCACGTTATACTTCTTCACCAGCGCCAGATCAACTTTCAGCATGTCTCATTCAACTGTAGCCGCCGACGTTAGTCGGCGCATTATCAAGATCGACTTTCAGCACGCTCATTTGAAACTTCTCACCGCGCTGACCAGGCTCTCGATGCTTTCCAGTTTCGCATTCGGCGGCACACCGTGGCCCAGATTAAAAATATGCCCGGGCCGCCCCCGCATCTCCCGCAGAATCCGGCCCGTCTCAGTTGCCACCACTGCCGGCGAGGTCGTCAGCAGGAACGGGTCGAGATTCCCCTGCACTCCCACACCGTCCGGCAACCGCGCGCGCACGTCCGCCAGGCGCACATTCCAATCCACGCCCAGCACCTGCGCGCCCGTGGCCACCAACTCATCCCAGCTCCCATGCGTGCCTTTGGAAAACACAATCACCGGCGCCCGCCCCGCCCCCGAACAGACGCTTCCCCCTCTCCCCTTCCCAAGGGGAGTGGGCCGGGGTGTGGGGTCCGTTCCTTCTCTCAATCCTAATCCTCCTCT
>JBEKJO010000143.1:0-15650 GCA_050011195.1 Verrucomicrobiota bacterium
TTTCCAAGCGGTTGCCGGAGGGCGCGGAGCGGATCTCCAACTCCACCTGTTCCAGCCACAGCCGCAGGTCCATCAGGAAGGTCTGCATGTCGGCCACCACGACCTTAAAGCCGGGGAGCACTTTATAGAGCCTCTGCCAATGGCGCAGAAAGGCCTCGAAACCCTCATGCAGCGAAGCGGAGTCCATGCCGGGAGAGAACGAAGCGAGCAGGAAACCGGATTCATCAAGCTTGGCTTCACAAATCAGCATCGTGCCGGCGTTGACCAAAGTGGTCACTACCGCGCGTCCGGCATAGATCGCGCGCTCGTGGATGATAATCTTGAAGTTCCCCAGCACCTCGGAGGCCTGCAAAACAAGGCTTGGATTATAAACCTCGAAGACCGCCAAATAACGTGTCACCCGCAACAGGCTGGCGCGCATTTCGACACCTTGGCTGTTCTGGCAAATCACCAAGCTGTCTTTGACCGCGCCGTTTTCCATAATGTGTGTCTGACTTTGCCTGACCTCTTGCCTTCACTCAATTGGATTTCCTGTTCCTGCCGGCAGCCAACAGGCCTCGGATGAGCTTTCCGAAAGTCGCCAGACAGCCCGCCGCCAGGCCCGCCGAGGCAAACGCCAGGCAAATGTCGCCGCTGGGCAGGAAGCTGTTCGAGGCAAAATACAGCGGCCGCTCCACCCCACGGTATTTGGATTTGTGGAACGACAAACCTTTGAAGTTGTAAAGGTTATTGCCAAAGCGGGCGCTCAGCTTGAAGAATAATTTGGCGCCCCAATCATCATTGAAGTGGCCGCAGTCCAGCTTCCCAAAGGGGGCCAGCAGCAGGTTCAGTGATTCCTTGCCCTCGGATTTGAACTTTTCCATCGCTTCCATGTGCAGCGCCGTCGCCAGCCGGCCAAACCGCTGCTCATCGCACCGCACGATGTTGGCGGAATAGCCGAAAACCTTCCCGTCGCGGTACATCGGATCGTAGAACGCAAATCCGGCCACCCGGTGCTGGTGGTCATAGGCGACGAACTTTCGGACCCCTTTTTCGTGATCAAAGACCGGCCGCCGTGCGTAGAGCCAGATTTCACGATCATTGATCTTCTTGGAAGCAACCCATTTGGCCGAGAGGGCCTCCAGCTCCTCCCGGCGAAGGCTCAGGCCGGCCTCGTGCTCTTCCCGAATGGTTATGCCTCCGCGCCGGGTTTCGTTCCGGGCGCGCCGGATCAGGTCCAACTCCTTCCAGTTCCCCTGGGTGTTGTAGGTCTGAATGGGAATCAGCGGCTCATACCCGATGCAGTTCACCTTGAAGCCCATCGGCCGCAGCACTTCGGCGCACGGCTCCGAGATGACGCAGAAGGCCGCGCGCCGGTCCCGGTCCAGGAAACTGCGGATGAGGTCCGGAAGGTCCTCGGGCGCGCAGATCGGATCGGAAAACGCGATGCGCTTGGGTCGGCGCGCCAGGAGCGGATGCTGAACCCGCGTGTAAGCGATGTAGCCGGTTTCGGCGATGAAATACTCCATCCCCTCTTGCAACGTCGCATACGCAATGCCCTCGCGGCCATGCTGCTTGAGGAACGGGGAAAGCAAATCCCATTTCGCCTCGTGACCCAGGCGCCTGGCCCCATCCCCTTCGATGACCCTGACCTTCGCCTTTGGCGCGGGTTGAGAATCGCGGGTCAGCCACGATTCGCCATCCGGGTTTGCCCAGGCCCAGTCCGCCGTCAGTGCCGACACGTTAGCGGGATTCCGGTTCATTGGCTCTGGATTTGCGCTGGAACCTGAGGCTCCAGCCCGGTCCAGAAGCCGGTTCTGGCAGGCGTGTCGCGTGGACCCCGAAAGCAAAGTACTATGCGGGTACTTCATTGCGTGTCTCGCTTGAAGCGTTCCCAGTGCCAAACGGCCTGAGCCGGGCCGTCAACTTTGCTGCGATAGTCGAAATTGTTCGCAGGCTGCGAAGAAACTTCCTAACGCGGTTTCCTCATTTAACTCTTTTAACCCATTTAACCCATTTAACTGCTTTGGTTGCGGCGTTGCCGCGCTCCCGAGCATCCCCCCCGACACGCCTGCGTCTCAGGGCGATACAGAATGTCCAGAGCCAAGGCAGAGGCAGGGCGGGTTCAAGAATCCACGAAATCGTAGCCGCCGACGGCAGTCGGCGCTGATTTCTGTGATTGAGGAAAAGTGCGCCGACTGCCGTCGGCGGCTACGGTTTCTTGCATCCGCCCTGTGGCAGAGGAGCCGCCTGGACGCGCCTCCGAGCCGAGGGATGGCTGGGGCCGCAATGCTCGCCTGCCTCGAAGTGCCGCCCGCAGGTTCAGAAGTGCAGGCCCACCGTCAAAAAGACGGCGTGACTGATGAAATTATACGTGCCGTTGGCGGTCTGTCCGGAATAGAAAGACGGTATGGGGTCGGAGGATGGAGCGCTACCGGTCACCGTATGCGCCGGGCCGTAGCCAAATTGGTACGTGATGTCGAAGTCAAGATGTCGGCCTTTACGCCCGGCCCCAACGCTGAAGAACTGGCGGGCCAGGTCCGCGGCCAGCGGGGTGTAATAGGCGTTCGGAACCGCGTTCTCGCTATAAACATAGCCGGCGCTCACATGCCAGCCTTTTTCAAAATACCGCGTCACACCGAACTCGTACATCCAGGTCGGCTGCCAATCGAGTGTCACGGCGACATTTGTTGGCGGATTGAGTCTCTTGAGGAATATTTGCTGCGGGGGGATGGGAGATTGGTAAATGGTGGTCTGGCCGAAGCTGCTCCAATCGGTGTAATCCGCATCAATCTCCACATTCCATTTCGGTGTCGGCCGGTACGAAATGCCAAAAACCGTGGTCATGGGGAACTCAAAGTCCGCCTGGGCGGATCGTTGCACGTCCCCAAAGGTGGTGGGCGGCGCCTCCAGGTCCGTTTTGCCGTTTAGACGAACCGTCGCCCTGCTGCGGAACGTTGCGCCCAGTGAAACTTCCTCGTACGGTTGCCAGAGCAGGCCCACATTGTAACCCGCGCTCCAACCCTCCCCCCTGAAGCGGGAGGAGCCGACGAAAAGGCCTGTATTGTTGGTACGAATCCCTTGTTCCATTACCAGGTTCGCATAGTTCGCCATCGCGCCGCCGGCAATCGAAAGACCAGGCGCCAGCTTCAGAGCTAACACCGGATTGATCGTCACATAATTCAGCGCAGCGCCCGTGGCGACCTCGCGAAAACCCGTGCTCTGCGGCCACTCCATGTTCCCGCCGTAAGGCGCATAAACTCCCAATCCAAAGCTCAACGGCCATTCCTCTGGCGTGTACGTGGCGAAGCCCTGCGGAACCGCGGCCCACTGGTGCTCGATATGGTACGTGCTGCCGCTGTTGGCGGCGGTGCTGGGAGGACTAAAGGTGGGGTCCAGGTAGATTCCATAGACGCCGCCGCGGAAATTGACGCCCTCGAGCTGAGTGATGCCGGCCGGGTTGTAGTAAATCGCCGACGCATTATCCGCGGTGGCGACAAACGCTTCGCCCCGCGCCGTCGCAAACGCATCCTGGGAGGCCAGCCGAAAGCCATCGGCGGAAACACTCCCGGCCGACACCCCGGAAATCAATACCGCCAGCACACCGGACGTATGGCTCCTGTTCGTGATCATCAGTTCAGCAACTCAAGCAATGGGACTAAAGCCCCAGATACGCATGGACCGCCCGCTCAAGCAAGCAGGTTTCTTGCCGCCTGTGCGTTGATGGCTGCCGGGAGCAGGTCGGGGCGGAGACTCGCGCTGTACCAGGCCCTCGCCCAGGCGCCTCCAGGGAGGATTCAAGAAACCGTAGCCGCCGACGGCAGTCGGCGCACTTTTCCTCAGTCAGGGATCAGCGCCGACTGCCGTCGGCGGCTACGATCTCGTGGGTTCTTGAATCCGTCCTGAGGCGCCTCTGGCCCTCTCGATTCGGTCTTTACTTTTTCTCGATTCGGTCTTTACTTTTGCCCGGCACGCGGCAAACTGGCGCTATGAAACGTATAATTCAATTGATAATGTTCGTTTCGCTGTCCGGACTGGCCGTTCTTCCCGCACAGGCCGCATTCAGCTCTCTCTACATTTTTGGAGACGGCGCCTGCACCACCACAGACAACACTAGCCCCTATGCGAATATTTACTACTACGGCAACCGCTGGAGTAACGGCCGGGTCTGGGTCGAGGTGCTGGCCCAGCGGCAGGGCCTGACCTATAACGCGAACAAGAACTTGTCCTACCTCTTCCACTCCAGCGCCGACCTGGTGGGGGAACTCAGCGGGTTCTCCGCGACCGATGCGACTAACTCGCTGTTTGTGGTGTGGGTCTGCGACGCCGATCTTGTTGACTACATGAGCAACATTTACCCTACATACGGACTAAACTCGGCCACATGGAACAGCGCCATCAACAGTTCCCTGGCCAACCATCAAACGATCATCCAAACCCTTTACGCCAAAGGCGCCCGCATCTTGATCATGCCCAACGCCGTGGACATTAGCGAGATCCCGGCGTATTCCGGTTTAGATGCCGGCGACAAGAGTACCATTCGCCAAGGGGTCATTGCTTTCAACACCGGTCTTGTCACCCTGGCAAATAAGGCCAGGGCCTCGCTGCCCGGCCTTACGATTTACGTTCCCGACTACTTCACCCTGCTTGACAACCTGGTGACGCACCCCGGTAACTACGGCTTCATCAACGCTACCAGTGATGCGCTCGATGACGGTTACTACGACTTGGATGACCCCACGGGCGCATATTACCTCTTTTGGGATTGGCTCGACCCGACCGCGAAGGCGCATGAGATAATGGCCGACATTGCTCAACAACTCGTTTCGCCGGTGAACATCAGCAATCTCACTTTGCTGACCGGCAGCAACCAGTTGGACGTGGCAAATATTCCGATTGGCCTGAACGGGTTCGCGGACGGCAGCACAAATCTTGCTTCCGGGAACTGGACATCAGTGACCAACTTCAACAGCGTCAGCGCGACCCAAACGATCTTTGTCCCGACCTCGATCTTTGTCCCGGCCTCCGATCCCAGCGAACCGCGGCTGCCTCCGCCGCCGCCCGGCGGCGGCGGCGGGACCCAAACGAACTCCGGCCCGGTCTTCGATCCGCCGCAGTTTTACCGGTTGCGTTTTCCCTTCGCCTGGTCTTGGCCGTAGCCTGCCGTCGTCTCCTCTGGTTGATGAACAAGCCAGCCAGAATTGAAGAGGTCCGGGAAGGGCTGAGTTTCGCCAACGTGCTGCGCGATCGCCTCGTCTGCGGGGTGATCCTTATTGAGGGCAAGGAAAAGGTCGCCGCGCTCGCCGGCCAGGCGAAACACCTTCTGGGCCTGGACCCGGATCAAGCCGCCCTGCCGGTTTTCGAGGCCCTGCCGGCGGCGGTCCAGGCGATAGTTCGCGAGACTTTGGCTTCGGGCCAGGCGCCGGCCGGTCGCCAGGTCGAGTTGAAGGCCGGCAGCCGCGGGAGGATAACCCTTCACCTCAGCGCGGTTCCCCTGGGGCGGGGCCGGAACGATTTGCGCGTGGTGGTGGTGCTCAACGACCTGACCTCCGCCCGGCAGCTCGAAGAGCGCCTCGAGCAGCTCGATCGGCTGGCCAATGTCGGCACCCTCGCCGCCGCCATGGCCCACGAAATCAAAAATGCCCTCGTCGCCGGCAAGACCTTCATCGATCTGCTGCTGGAGAAACATCAGGACGCCGAACTGGTGGAAGTTGTCCGCCGCGAAATGAGCCGCATTGACGCCATTGTCAGCCGGATGCTCAAATTCGCCGGACCGGCCCGGCCGGCCTTCAGCGAGGTCCGCCTCCACGAAGTCCTTGAACACTCCCTGCGCCTGGTTGGACCCCAACTGGAGGGCAAAGCGGTCACAGTAAGCCGCTCATTCCAGGCTGCCCCGGACCGCCTCAAGGGCGATGATTACCAGTTGCAGCAGGCCTTCGTGAATCTCTTCCTGAACGCGCTCGAAGCGATGGGGCCTAACGGCACTCTGTCCGTCGCCACGGAAATCTGTTCCCCTGACGCCAGGCCCGCCCAGCGAGGGAATTCCATTGAGGGGATGCAGCTTCGGGTTGCGATCAAAGACACGGGCGCGGGCATTTCGCCGGAGAACATGGCGCGCTTGTTCGAGCCGTTTTTCACCACCAAACCCAACGGCACCGGCCTGGGTCTGGCCATCACGCGGCGCATCATTCTGGAGCATCGGGGGGCTATTAGCGTCGAGAGCCGCCCCGGCCAGGGCACTGCCTTCCAGATCGTGCTCCCGGCTTCCGCCTGATGGTCTTTCTAATGGGGCAGATCTGAGGCGCCCGGCTAATAGGTGGGCGGGCCGGTCTCGGTGCCGCGGCCGGCCTTCGGATAGGCCTTGAGCCAGAAACTGAAGGCCACCGTGAGGTCTTGAGGGGTGCCGGGACCGCTGCGCACCTGGAAGGTCAACGCCGCGGTCCAGCTTCGCATGTCGCGAAAGATCGCATAATCCTGTTCCCGCAAGTATCCCGTGCTGACATCGAAATAATGGTACGCCCGCAGACCCCAGTTCTCGCTGAGGCGAAACAAGAACGAGCTGGTGAGAAGGTTTTCGCCCGGCCCCAGCGCCGTCGGCGAGCCGCTCAAGTCGTCGCGGAGATAAACCTGTCCGAAGGTCCAACTCCAGCTCTTTTGGGGACGCAACGTGACCGTGGTGACGGACATCCGCAAGAAGTTGTCCTCGATGTCATATCGGGTCATCGAATCGAACGTCAGCCAGGAGCGCGGTCTCAACGTCAGGTCCGAATAAAGGTCGGCGAAGGTGGTCTGCTGTGAGTTGGGCTGCAGGCGCCAGTCCGTGTAAATGTTCCAGTCCACAAGGTTGACGGTCTGGCCCTCGCGCTTGGTCTGCAATTTGTTGTGCAGGCCCAGGCGGACCACGTTCTGGCTGTCGATGGAGTCAATCGAGTTGTAGTCGGGAAAATCAATCGGCAGCAGGCGCAGGCTGGGCAGCTCGTAGTCGAACTGGGGCAGGTCGTTGGTCCCGGCATAGTTGGGCCGGGGGACATAGACGTAATTGACGGAGGGCTCGAAGATGTGCCGCAAACCGTCCGCCTGAAAGAAGTCGCTCTGCACTCCCGGCCAGAGCTGCGAGGCCTTGAAGGAGACTTCGGCGCCCGTGTTGAACACGCCGCGATACAGTTCGTCCGTCGTGGCGCCGGGACCGGTGGTTTTGCCGTAGTACGTGAGCCGGCCACCCACCCGCGGTGTGACGTTGAGCCAGCCAAAAAAGGTCTCCGGCAGCAGCAGTTGGTGGAAGGTGTCCGCCCGGGCCCCCGAGAAATCAGGTGTCGCCAGGGACGAATTGGTTGACGGGAAAAGCCGGGAATAATAGCCCACCGAACTCTCGCTTTCGTAATAGATCGGGGAGGCGCCCAACTCCTGGCGGTAGCCGGTCAGCCGCACATCCGGCAGCCGCTCGACCGTTTCGAGGAACTCGTTGACGCGCGGCTGGACGTAGGTGTCGAGGCTGAAGTTCTGCCAGAACTTGTTGGCCTCCATGTAGGTGCTGGGCTGCGGGTTTTGGCGGTATTCGCCTTCGTAGAATTCGCGGATGATGTTGGTGTCCCCCTGGTAACGCACGACGGTCTTGAAGCTCAGATTGGTAGCCGGAGCGGACTGGTAGGAGAAATAGACCCGCTGCCGATTCTCAGAAATTGTCGGATCGCCCCCGCCCGCACCCGGATCGTGATCGTGCAGGTAGTAGTACCGGAACGTGCCCTCACCCCAGGGGCCCAGGTGATAATTCAAATCCGGCCCCGCCCCCGGTCCGCGCCGCTCCCGATAATCCACGTGGGCGACGCCATCGAGTTGTTCGTTCAGGAAAAACGTGTAGCTGCTGAGCAGGAACGGCCCGAAGATGGTGCGATCGCCGGCCACAAAGTTGAAGTGGTTCGAACGCTGCCCCAGCTTCCGCGTGTAATACGGAAAATAGAAAACCGGCACCCCCTCCACATAGAGTGTCGCGTGACGGGCCACGATCCTTTCGCCCGGGATGATCTTGAGGTACTTGGCCCGGACTTTGTTGGCCGGCTCGGCCACGTCGTCGGTGGTAATGATGCCGTTGTTGGCGATGTACACCCGGTTGGTAACCTCGCCATGGAGACCCTGGCCGGTGGCAAAGACCGGCGCCTTGCCGGTGCGAAATTGTTCCGCCTGCATCTGGTGGGTCTTGAAATTGTAGCGAATATGCTCCCCGACCCAGATTTGCTCTTCGCTTTGGACCCGAACGTGGCCATCGGCAGTGACCTCGCCGGATTCATGGTTGAGGCCGACTTGGTCGGCCGTCAGGAACGCGCTGCCATATCTGACCAGCACGCCGTTGGTTCCCAGGCCCAGACCCGTTTGAAAATCAAACTCCGCCCAGCCTTGATCGGTCAGCGCCTCCATTTCCCACGCCGGCTGCTGCTGAGCGCGGAGCGCGCCAGGAAGCGCCAGGGCGCACAGGGCGAGCGCGAGCATGAAGCGCAGTCGTGTCATTTGGCGCCGAGAGCTAATCAAAACCCGCGGGACGTGCCAAGCGGCATTTCCGCCCATTCAGCCGAACCCACCTGCCCCAAGGGAAGCCTGCGTGGCACGTGAACTGCGAACAATCTGAACCAGAACAGGCTTATGGCTGCCAAAGTGAAAATGTTGAAGCTATTGCAGGAGATTAGTGGCTTTGCCCACATCGCCAACCGGCGCCCTCCGCCCCGTTCTCCCGGGTTGTTCCTGGCGCAGCTTCGCTCGCAAGCAACCCACGAGACCTTGCGTCGGCAAAGGCTGAGCATCATGATCGACAAGCCCAACCACCCCGACATCCCGCATCAGGTGAAAATCCATCACGTGAAGCAAAATCCTGATTCAGCAGCCATGTTTCCGGCGCCGTAACGGCCGCCGCCTGCGACCTGGACTGGCAGCAATGCGCTGGTGTTGCTTGCCGCCGCTCCAAGCCGGCTTTTCAGGACAACCTTCATCCGGCATTGCCCAGAATTGAGACAGTCCTGACTTCTCTGCACTTTCCACTTTGCACCTTCCCGCCAGCGAATACACTGTCGGCATGAGTTCGCATCTTGTGGGACAATTCCCCGCCTATCGGCCCCGGCGGCTGCGCCAGTCGCCCGGCTTGCGACAGTTGGTGAGGGAAACGCACTTGAGCGCCGGGCAATTGGTCTTGCCGTTGTTTGTTCGCAGCGGGCGCAAGCTGCGCCGGCCCATTGCCGCCATGCCCGGCGTGTTTCAACTCTCGCCCGATGAACTGCTGCGCGACGCCTCCCGGGCGCACGAACTGGGGGTGCCGGCCGTGTTGCTCTTCGGCATTCCTGACCGCAAAGATGCCAAAGCCTCCGGCGCCTATGCTGCCAACGGCATCGTCCAACAAGCCGTGCGGTTGCTCAAGAAGGAGCTGCCCCAATTGCTGGTTATTACCGACGTTTGCCTCTGCGAATACATGGAGCACGGCCATTGCGGCATCGTGCGGCGCGACCAGTCCGGCGCCAGAATCCTCAATGATCCCACCTTGAAATTGCTCGCCCGCATCGCCGCCAGCCACGTCCAGGCCGGCGCGGACCTGGTGGCCCCCAGCGATATGATGGACGGCCGCGTGCGCGCAATCCGGGCGGAACTGGACCGGCTCGGCTTCCTGGAGACGCCGATTATGTCCTACGCCGCCAAGTTCGCCTCCGCCTTCTACGGCCCCTTCCGCGAAGCAGCCGAATCCGCCCCGAAGTTCGGCGACCGGCGCAGTTATCAAATGGACCCGGCCAACGCGTCCGAAGCGTTGCGCGAGGTCGCGCTCGACATTCAGGAAGGCGCGGACATCCTTATGGTCAAACCTGCGCTGCCTTATCTCGACATCCTGTATCGTGTGAAAGCCGAGTTCGGCTATCCGACCGCGGCCTACGCCGTGAGTGCCGAATACTCGATGGTGAAAGCCGCCGGTGCCCAAGGGTGGATTGACGAGCGTGCCGTGACTTTGGAAAGCCTCCTCGCCATGCGCCGCGCCGGCGCCGACCTTCTGATAACTTACGCCGCCGCCGATGTGGCCCGCTGGCTGAAAGAGAAGTAAGCTGCGGCCCGCATCCAGGGAACTAACGGGGACTTTGTCGCAACAATCCGAACCGGGCGCGGGAACCGGCGTTGGGAAGGCAAAGCGGGGAGAAGGCCGGAGCACCCGGCGCCCGGTCGAACGCCTGGCGCGCGCTCACCTGTTGTTGACGGTCATGAAGACGTAAATGAGCAGCCCAACGATCAATAAACCAACCAGACCGGCCACGATCCAGAAAATCTTGCTGCCCTTGTTGTCCTTCTTGGAAAACCCGGTCCCCTTCGTCTCGAATCCGCCGGCGCGCGTGCCTTGCTCCAGTTCGTTCAGGCTCACGCCGCGCTGCATGACCAGCGTTTGATCGAGATGCTTCTTCGTGGGCGCAGCGGGCGCGTCCGTGTCCAAGCGCAGTTCAACTTGCCCCAGGCGCAGAATCTGCCCCGGTTTCATCACCTTCTCGGTGACCTTCTCGCCATTGATGTACGTGCCGTTGGTCGAATTGAGGTCCCGGACCACCACCTCGCTGCCGCGCAGCAGCACTTCGCAGTGATGGCTGGAGACCGACGGCTCGGCAATTTGAAAGGTATTGTCCTCCACCCGGCCGATGGTGGTCTTGTCCACCTTCAACTCTTGGGTGCGTCCGGTCATTCCCGCGCTGAGGACAACGAGTTTCGCCATAAATCACTTAACTCGTGCGATTATTGCCGCTGACCGGTCATAGTCAAATGGAAACGTGAGGCCCGAAAAATGATGCGGAAACGTGATGCCTGAAACCGGTCCAGGATTGGCCTCCGGATGCCTTATTGGCTGTTGCGGTTCCACGCAACACGCCTCACGTTTCTCGCTTCACCCCTTCTCGATCATCTCGCGGAACCGCGCGAACAAACCCGTTGAGTCGTGCGGCCCCGGCGAAGCTTCCGGATGATACTGCACGCAGAAAATGGGCTTGCTCTTGTGGTGCAGCCCCTCGACCGTCTGGTCGTTGAGGTTGATGCGGTCCACCGCCACGTCCGCCGGCAGCGTGGTCGGGTCCACTGCGAACCCGTGGTTTTGCGCGGTGATCTCCACCCTGCCGGATTCGAGGTCTTTCACCGGTTGGTTCCCCCCACGGTGGCCGAA
The DNA here is from genome assembly GCA_050011195.1 of Verrucomicrobiota bacterium. Taxonomy (GTDB): domain Bacteria; phylum Verrucomicrobiota; class Verrucomicrobiia; order Limisphaerales; family UBA8199; genus PALSA-1440. The sequence goes on from JBEKJO010000143.1 coordinate 11,144, forward strand.
CTTCAATTTGAAGGTCTTCCCGCCAAAGGCCAGGCCGAGAATCTGATGGCCCAGACATATCCCGAAGATCGGCAGGCCGGCTTTCGTCAGGTCGCTCACCGCCTGCACCGCGTAGCCCAGTGCCGCCGGGTCGCCCGGGCCGTTGGACAGAAAGATACCCGCCGGCTTGTGTTGCAGCGCTTCTGTGGCAGTGGCCGTCGCCGGCACCACCTGCACCTTGAACCCGTGCTGCCGGAGCCGGCGCAGGATGTTGTATTTCATCCCGTAATCGTAGGCGACAATGGGAATGTCGGCCGGCGGCAGGGGCGCGCGCGCGTCCGGCCCCTGGTCAGAGACGGGGCCGCGGACCAGATTGAAGTTCGCGCTCTGCTCATCTTTCTGATCCCACAAAAACGGCTCCTTGTGAGTAACCTCCTTCACATAATCCACCCCCATCAAACCCGGCCATTCCTTTGCCCGCTTCACCGCCTCGGCGTCGGCAATTACTTCCGTCGAGATGAACCCCTTGAGCGCGCCGCGCACCCGCAGCTTCCGGGTCAATGCCCGCGTGTCGATCCCCTGCATGCCGGGAATGCCGTTTTGCTCCAGGTACTCGGACAGGGAAGATTCCGCGCGCCAGTTGCTCACGACCGGCGACAATTCGCGGATGACAAACCCTGCCACGTGCGGTCGCCAGGATTCGACATCCTGCCGGTTCACGCCGTAATTGCCGATGAGGGGATACGTCATCGTGACGATTTGCCCCTTGTAAGACGGGTCAGTCAGAATCTCCTGGTAGCCCGTCATGGAAGTGTTGAAGCAAACCTCGCCACAGGCCGAGGCGCGCGCGCCAAAACCTGCGCCGTGAAACATCGAACCGTCTTCGAGGGCCAGAATCGCTTTCATTTCAAAGTCGCCAGCGGGATGATGCTAAGAGCGCGTGCCGCACGCTTCAAGTATTAACAAAAAGGGCGCGGTTGCCAGCCCGCGCCCCCATGACAATACACGCCCAACCAGCTCAATTCTTGGCTTCGAACCCCTCCAGCTTGGCAATGAACGCCTTGGGCCCGCCGGCCGCATACCCTTCCTGCCGGCCGACTTCCTTGCCTTCTTTGTTCAGAACCACAAACGTCGGATAGCCGTCCACCTTGTATTTGCTGCCCAATGCCTTGTTGGCTTTCTTGAGTTCACCGCTCTGCTCTTTCTTGCGGGGGAAATCCACCTCCACCAGCACCAGGTGTTTAGCGGCGTATTCCGCAAACTCCGGCGTCGAGAGCACTTCCTTGTTGAACTTGATGCACCAGCCGCACCAGTCCGAGCCGGTGAAATCCAGCAGCACCTGTTTATTCTCCGCCTTGGCCTTGGCCTGCGCCTTCGGCAGGTCGGTCAGCCAGTTCAATTCCGCCGCGCCGGCTTGTAACAGCGCGCAGCAGGCCAGTAATCCAATTGCAGTTCTTTTCATGTTTATTAATAGTTGATCGTTGGTCCTTAGACCCCCGCCGGCTCGCCTTGTTCAACCCACGCCTTCCTGCCCCCCACGATCGCAGCGACCGGCTTGCCCCGGAACCGCCAGCCATAGAAGGGGCTGTTCGACGCTTTGCTGGCGCTGCCGCCCTTGTCGAATACCCACTCGCGATCCGGGTCAAACACCGTCACGTCGGCCACCGCGCCAACGCTCAGTGTCCCTTTCGGCAGATGCAGGAGCCGGGCGGGTGCGACGGTGAACTTCGCGATTACAGCCGCCAAGCCAAGCCGCCGGGTGTGGTAGAGCTGCATCAGCGAAAGCGCCAGTTCGGTTTCCAGGCCGGTGATGCCGAACGGCGCGTAATCGAACTCCACCTCTTTCTCGTAGTCACAATGCGGCGCGTGGTCACTGCACAGAATCTCGATCGTGCCATCCGCCAGCCCTTCCAATACAGCCTCGCGGTCGCGCGCCGAACCCAGCGGTGGGTTCATCTTGAAATTCGTGTCGTAGGCCGGCCAGGCCGGCTGCCCCCCGCGGCTGGAATCAAAACCAAAAGCACCCTTGCCGTCCGTATCCCGGAATCTGTCACTGCCGGCCACGGCCGCGTCCGTCAGCGTAAAATGATGCGGGCAAGCTTCCCCGGAAACGGGCCAGCCGCGCTTCTTCGCCTCGCGCAGCAACTGCACGCTGCCCGCCGCGCTGACATGCTGGCAATGCACGTGCGCCCCGGTCGCTTCCGCCAGCAGAATATTTCGCGCCACCATCATCTCCTCGCCCGCCGCCGGCCAGCCACGCAGACCCAGCACCGTGCTCCAGTAACCTTCGCGCATCACTCCATCCGTCACCAGCGAGTAATCCTGGCAATGATCCAGCACCGGCAGCTCGAACATCTTCGCGTATTCCAACGCGCGGCGCATCAGCTCGTTGTTCTGCACGCAATGGCCGTCATCGGTAATGGCCACCACGCCGGCCTGCTTGAGCGAGCCAATCGGCGCCAGTTCCTCGCCCGCGAGGTTCTTCGTAATGGCGCCCGTGACATAGACGTTGACGACGCCCTGTTCTGTGGCGCGCTCGTGAATCAGCGCCACCGTGCCGGCATTGTCAATCGCCGGTGAGGTGTTGGGCATGCAAACCACCGAAGTGAATCCGCCCCGCGCCGCGGCCGCAGTCCCGGTGGCGATAGTTTCCTTGGCCACCTGTCCGGGCTCACGCAGATGGACGTGCAGATCGATCAATCCCGGGCAAACCACCTGCCCGTTGACCTCCATCCGTTCGGCGTCCGGGGGGGCTTTGGCCGCAGCCTCTGGCCCGACCGCGGCAATTTTCCCCTGGCAAATCAGCACATCGGCCCCGCCATCGAAGCGGTTGGCGGGGTCGATCACCCGTCCGCCGGTGAGAAGCAGCGAATTCATGAGCCCGCAGGGTACACGCCTTTCACTGGAGTTCAAGCTTCACTTGGCGCTTTGCGTTGACATCATGCCTTTCGCCATTACTATTTGTCCCGCAGACAGTGCGGGTGTAGCTCAATGGTAGAGCTCCAGCCTTCCAAGCTGGTCACGTGGGTTCGATTCCCATCACCCGCTCCAATCTTGCTTTGGCCGTGAAGGTGCAATGCGGTGGTGAGGAAGGTTTAGACCCTGAAGCTGAAGCTCAGTTGATCAAATACCTGGACGGCAAACTGGAACTGAAAGGCGGATGGAAAGAGGATCGAATTGCGGCCAGGGAGTGGATTTCGATGTTCCTGAAGGAGGTGGTGGTGAGCGAGCGTTGATTATGAGCAGGAGGACTGACCAGCGCGTCTTAAATCACCCGTCCGGCGTTGTCTCGTAAGAATCTTTTACCCTTTCGATAAGCAACAGTTGCGAATTCGGCAGAACGGACTAAGTTGAGCGGTGCCGGGAAGGACTTCAGGGTCCGGCACAACGAAAATTAAACGAGAGGATTGAAAATGCAAACGACTGCGAATCGTATTCATTCTCCGGCCTCGGCCAGGAAGTACTTTGAAGATAAGCTGGCGTTCACCCTCGGGCCGGTGGAGTTGGAGAGGTGGATCAAAACGGGCGAGGACAATCTCGTCCTGGTTGACGTGCGTGCGGCGGAAGACTTCGCCAAAGGCCACATTCCCGGGGCGATCAACCTCCCCAAGGGCCGATGGGACAGCCCCCAGGGACTAAGCAAGGACAAGACAAATGTCGTCTATTGCTATACACAGCAGTGTCATCTGGCCGCGAATGCCTGCGTCCAGTTCGCCGCCAGAGATTATCCCGTCATGGAACTCGACGGTGGCTTCGAAGCCTGGAAGGAAAGTCAGTTCGATATCGAAGAAGAGCCGGTCCGCCGTTACAACAACAGTGGCCAACGGCTCGGCACCAAGCGCTGAGACTCGGGCTCCAAATTACAAGCTCCGGGCCCATGGCATTCAACAGCGATCTGGATCAGTCGCTGGACACAATCCCATCTGCCAATGTCCCCACAACTGGTGACATGCAGGGGACAGCGAGTCTGGTATCTTTATGGCGTCGATACGATTTGAATTTGTTCTCGTGTATCGCGTGTGGCAAAGAGGCCGGATTGAATTCCGGCTTTTTTGTTGTACCGGACCTTTGATCGGTCAGGACAGGAGTTGCGCAATTGTCCGGCGCAGTTCTTCGATGGCAAAGGGCTTTCCCATGACCGCATCCACCGGCTTGTCAGAATCTCCGAGCTGTTCCAGATAGGCGGTAATCATCAGCATCGGCAAGGAAGGGGCAATACCCCTGATACGGAGAGCGACCTGACTGCCCTGCATTTCCGGCATGAAGTAGTCCAGAATCACCAAATCAAAGGGCTGACTCTTTAACAGTTTGATCGCCTCCGCGCCTCCGGTGGCTTCGACAACCTCGTGCCGATCAATGGTGAGCAGCAGTTTGATCGACTCACGAGCGCCCTGGTCATCTTCAATCAGAAGTATCCGTTTCCCGATGATTCGTTTCTGTTCTGCCATCAACCTCATTTAACAGCACTTGCGGTACCACTTGGATTCCAACGGAGTCCGCTTGAAACGTGAAGCCGAAGCACACCAAC
>JBEKJO010000144.1:0-16849 GCA_050011195.1 Verrucomicrobiota bacterium
TTAGGCTACACCATCGAAGAGACCGCCGCGAAGCTGGATGTCAGCGCCAAAACCGTAACGGGTTTGACGGCCTTGAAGCGGGCCGGCGAACAACGGCTCCTCGAAGCGGCGATCAGCGGCATCGTGCCGCTTTGGGTGGCCATTGACATCGCCAAAGCCGACACGCCGGAAACGCAGCGAGAACTGCTGAAGGCTTTTGAATCGAAGCAACTCAACCGCATCTCCATCCGCGTGGTCAAACGGCTCATCGATCAGCGGCGGTTCCTGGGCAAAGACCACCTCACCGGCGAAAACCCTGGCCGCCGCCAGGGCAGTAGGTCCAGCGAACGGCTGGTAAAGGTCTTCAAACGCGAAAGCCAGCGCCAGAAGATGCTCGTTCGCAAAGCTAAAATTGCCGAAGCCAGACTGGTCTTTGTCATTACGGCGTTTAACAAACTGCTGGCCGATGAACACTTCCGCACCTTGCTACGCGCCGAAGCGCTGACCAGCATCCCACAATCCCTTTGGTCCCAGCTCGAGCACCCAGAGCTGGAGGCGGTCCTATGAGTGACGCCAAAATCGGATTTGAACTGCGGAAAATCCAGGTGCCGATCGAGCACATTCTGCCCGTGCGCCAGATCAAGGACCCAATGAATAGCGTCAGTCGCTACCAGGCGATTCTCGTGTCGGTAAAGGAAGTGGGCCTGATTGAACCGCTCATGGTGTATCCGCAAAAGGATGCACCGGGCAAGTACCTCCTCCTGGACGGCCATCTTCGACTATTCGCGCTGAAGGAATTGGGGCACACCCTGGCCGAGTGCATCATCGCCCGTGACGACGAATGCTTCACCTACAACGCTCGCGTCAGCCGGGTGACCCCGATTCAGGAACACCGGATGATCGTCAAAGCGGTCGAAATGGGGGTGAACCCGGAGCGCATTGCGGCCGCGTTGAACATTCCGGTGCGCATCGTTAAAGCCTTCATGAACCTGCTGGTGGGCATTCACGCCGAGGTGGCGGATCTGCTCAAGGACAAGAACATCGCCCCGGGGACCCTCCGGTTGCTGCGCCGGGTGAATGCCGTGCGCCAGGTCGAAATCGCGGAGTTGATGGTGGGAACCAACAGTTACTCGAAGGCCTACGTGGAAGCGTTGATCCTGGCGACGCCGGAGGATCAGCTCGTGCATTCGGTCAAACCCAAGAAACCGAAAGGGTTGTCGGCCGAGAATCTGGCGAAGATGGAACAGGAAATGGAGATGTTGCAGCGGGATCTAAAGGCCACAGAAAAGAGCTATGGCCAAAACGTGCTCAGCCTGACGGTGGCCCGCAGCTACATTCGCAAACTGCTGGAGAATCCCGATGACCCCACAGCCTCATGTATTGCCTGATCTTGGGGGGGGAACACGGGCTGGTGGGGCTTTGATGGATTCCTTATGCGGCCAAGCGCGCGTCGGATTCCGCGATGTAAGCCGGGACGAATGCCTGACAATTCTGGCAAGGGAAATGCTTCCGAGGAGGACCGACATTCCGGGGTGGGCCTTCATTTTATGTTGAATTTAATCTTTGGCTTTGCTATAAACCAGCGCGTGACGACTGGTTTTGCTCAAAACAACATGACTGAAGTGCCCGGTAAAACTGCTCCAAGCCAGGCCTGGACATGCCTGGAAGCGGAGGTCATCGGCCTGTTCGTTCAACTTTCCAGGATTATCGGCCTGCCGCGTTCTTATGCCGAGATTTATGGGATGCTCTTCATGTCTCCCCAGCCCCTGACGATGGACGAGCTGATCGAGCGGTTGGGAATCAGCAGAGGTTCTGCCTGCCAGGGCCTGATCTTTCTCAGAAAGGCTGGCGCCATTAGAAGGGTGCTCATACCCGGTCGCCGCCCGGCGCATTACAACGCGGTCGCCGAACTGCGCCGCCTGGCCCTGGGACTCTTGCAAGACCAGATCCTGCCGCAAGTCGAAGATAGTCAAAACCGGCTCAAGCAGATTGTCGGGATGGTCGCGAGACTGCCGGCGAAGGAGCGCGCGCAGGCGAGCAGTAAGATTACAATGCTCCAGAGCTGGGGGAAGCAGACCGCACAGTTCTTGCCGATAGTCGTGAAGATGATGGAAGCATAAACAATTGCATGTCCTCGATTCTTGCTCAGAATAGATCGTTTGAAGAACATAAGGGCGCCGCTTCCAACGGTCAGTTGAGCCCCCTGGAGGCTGAAGCCATTGGCCTTTTTGTTCAGCTTAACCGCATGGTGGGCCAGCCTAAGTCGTTCGCTAAAGTTTATGGGATGCTCTTCATTTCCACTCGCCCGATGCCCCTCGAAGACCTCATCGAGCGACTCGGAGCCAGCAGGGGATCTGTCCACCGAGCACTTCGCTTTCTCCGCAAGGCCGGCCTGCTGCGGATGGTCTATGTCCCCGGTGATCGCCGCATGCACTACGAAGCTGTGGCCGAACTGCGCCCAATGGTGATTGGATTCGTGCGCGACCAGATCCTGCCACAACTCGCGAACAATGAGAGCCGAATCGAGCGGCTGGCTCAGGTCGTCCGTAAATTGTCTGGAGAGCAGCAAGGTCAGTTGAGCGGCAGAGTCGCCATGCTTGAGCGCTGGGGGAAGAAGAGTCGAAACCTGTCGCTGATAATTCTGAAACTCTTGGGAGGCTGAGCGCGAACACAAGGCGGAACCGGCAACAGGTTGTTCTCGCTCGGCGATAGGCCGGGCTGCTCCTGGGGCCACGGGCGGGCGAGCGGTGGGATACGGTGAAGGCGAAGGGCCGAGAGATGGCCAGCCAAATTAGTCTGGATAGCGGAGCGTTAATCGGCGCGAGGCAAATCGCGTTGCGAATTGATGGGGCGGAGCTTTATCCACCCGAAGCCATCCAGCAGGCTCGTTTGCGGTTCACCACGAGTCTGAAATCGTAAATCCACCCTCCGTTCATGCGTTCCGAAACTGACAAGGCCAAGCTGCAGGCGTTCATGGCGGCGCTGGGGCGGTGTGTGCAAGGGCCAGGGCGCATTTATCTGACAGGCGGCGCCACCGCCGTGCTGTATGGTTGGCGAGAGATGACCATTGACATCGACCTCAAACCCGACCCTGAGCCGCCGGGGTTATTCGAGGCGTTGGCGGTTTTGAAAGATCAGTTGGACATCAATGTGGAGCTGGCCAGTCCGGACGATTTCATCCCCGCCGTTCCCGGCTGGCGTGAGCGGAGCCTCTTCATCGCCCGGCATGGCCCGGTGGAGTTCTTTCACTACGACCCCTACGGACAGGCCCTGTCCAAACTGCAACGCCGGCACGACCGCGACCTGCAGGACGTCCGCTCCATGTTGAGCGAGAAGCTGATCGCCAGGGATCGCCTCTGGGAGATGTTCACCCTGATCAAACCGCAACTGATCCGTTACCCGGCGATTGATCCGGCCTCCTTTGAAACCGCGGTCCTGGAATTTACGCAGCCTGGCTCTCAACTCTCAACCGGTTGATGTCTCGGGATGATCTCATGACGGGCCTTCCCGGAGAGGCGCTCTTGCGGGAGGGGCTGGCCGATTTTGAGTCTGGAAGATGCACCATCTCCGCCTGTCTGGTGGGCATGGCCCGGCCGCGGTTGCGGCGCGCCGGATTGATCACAGGGGCGCTCGCCAGTTCCTTCCCCGAACCGGAACGGCAACTGTATCGCCTGCTCCGGCAGAAGGGCGGCGACGCCTACTCGCGCTACAACGCCTTGATCCGCGAGTTGGTGAGCTTTGAGCAGGCCCTCGACCGGCGAGAAAAAAAGCTGCTGCCCCATTTTGCTATATGAATGTGTCCTTGTTGAACTATGAGCCGACCGTCCGGCTGCGCATCCGCAGCGGAGAGTTCGCCAACGCCTCGGAATACATTCGTCATTGCATCCGGGTTGCGGAGCTGGTTGAAGCACGTTCCGGTCCGCGAGGCGCTAGTTTCGCCACGCGGCAGGAGTTGGAGGGCCTGTTGGATGACGGCATGGAGAGTCCGGGCGCACCGGTCACGGCCAACCGGAAGCGGCTAATTTACCAACGTGCCCGGACATGACCGGGTGCATCCTGCATCGCGCCTGTTCGGCTGAGCACAAGGCGCGCGAGGCGCAGGGCTCTTGGCGCTGCGCGTCGCGTTCCTTGCGCCTTGCGCCGCGCGCCCCGCAGCTCTGACCTCTGATCTCTGCCTTCCAATTTCAGGTTTCAGGTTTCAGGTTTCAGCTTTTCAACCTTTCAGCTTTTCAGCGTTTAGATTCGCCCCGTAGTCAGTGGTCAGTGGTCAGTAGTCTCACAGTCCTGTTGTCCGTAGTTGTGAATGGGCCTTTCCCAAGTTTCACTGAACCTTCTGCAGAACAGCGCATTTCTAATCTCACCCTATGTTCAAAGATAAAACCTTGCTAATCACCGGCGGCACCGGCTCGTTCGGCAATGCCGTGGTGCGCCGATTCCTGGACACTGATATTGGCGAAATTCGCATCTTCAGCCGCGACGAGAAGAAGCAGGACGACATGCGGCAGGAACTCCACAACCCAAAGCTCAAGTTCTATATCGGGGACGTTCGGGACCCTCGAAGCATCGGCAGCGCCATGCGAGGCGTCGATCTCGTCTTCAATGCCGCCGCGCTCAAACAAGTGCCCTCCTGCGAGTTCTATCCCCTGGAGGCCGTTTACACGAATGTGCTGGGCACCGAAAACACGCTGGAGGCCGCCGTTGCCAACCGCGTCAGGAATGTGATTGTCCTTAGCACGGACAAAGCCGTTCATCCCATCAACGCGATGGGCATGTCCAAGGCCCTCATGGAGAAAGTCGCCGTCGCCAAGTCTCGCAACCTGAAGCCAGGTAAAACGACGATCTGCGTCACCCGCTATGGCAATGTGATGGCCTCACGCGGGTCAGTCATTCCCCTCTTCATCAGCCAGATCAAGGCCGGCCAGCCGCTCAGCATCACCGACCCCGACATGACCCGGTTCATGATGTCCCTGGACGACGCCGTGGACCTTGTGCTGTTCGCCTTCAAGCGCGGCCAGGGTGGCGATACTTTCGTCCAGAAATCACCCGCCGCCACGATCGGGCAACTGGCCCGCGTGCTGAAAGGGATCTTCAATGCCGACATCGAGGTGCGGGTCATCGGCACCCGGCACGGCGAGAAAAAGCATGAATCCCTCCTCACCCGCGAAGAAATAGTCCGCGCTGAAGACCTGGGGGACTACTACCGCATCAGTTCCGATACCCGCGACCTCAACTACTCACTTTTCTTCGAGAAAGGCGAGAAGAAGGTAACTGCCCTCGAAGAATATACCTCCGCCAACACACACCGTCTCAGCGACGAGGAGTTGCGAACGCTGCTGCTCAAGTTGAACTGCATCCAGGAAGAACTGGAAACCCACGCGCCACACCAAACCAAACCACGCGGCAGCCGTGTCGAAGCCTAAGAAGTGAAAACCATCCTCGTCACCGGCTCCAGTGGGTTTATCGGTCGCAACCTCTGCGTCGCGCTCTGCCGCAACCGGGGGTTTGAGATTCTGCAGTTTGACTTGAACGAGGCTGCAAGAAACCTGCCACAACTTGCCGCGCGAGCCGACATGGTCTTCCACCTCGCCGGTGTCAATCGGCCCACGGAGGAAAAGGAATTCACGGAAGGCAATGCTGTCCTCACCCGGCAGCTCTGCGCCGCGCTGGAGTCCGCTGGCCGCCGGGCGCCGCTCGTCCTCAGTTCTTCCCTCCAAGCGGAGCTGGACAACCCTTATGGCCGGAGCAAGAAGGCTGCCGAAGATGCCGTCCTCGATTACCACCAGCGCACCGGTGCCCCCGTCTATATCTACCGTTTCCCGAACGTCTTCGGCAAGTGGAGCCGGCCCAACTACAACACCGTCGTGGCGACCTTTTGCCACAATATCAGCCGCGGCCTGCCCGTCCAGGTCACCAACCGCGCCAACCCCCTCCGCTTCGTCTATATTGACGACGTCGTCCGCGCCTTCCTCGAAATCGCTTCCTGTGCCGAGCACGATGCTGCCGCCACCCGCCACGAGGTCCGGCCCGTCCATTCCATCACCCTCGGCGAGTTGCACGACCTCATCCTCTCCTTCCACCAGGGCCGCCGCCAGGGCCTCCTTCCGGACTTGTCCCATGCCCTCACCCGCTATCTGTACTCCACTTACATCTCGTTCTATGACCCCTCCGACCTGGCCTACCCCGTGGAACTCAAGACGGACGATCGCGGCTGGCTGTTCGAACTGGTGAAATCGCCCCATGCCGGCCAAATTTTCGTCTCGCGCACGCGCCCCGGCATCACTCGCGGCAACCATTACCATGACACCAAGAGCGAGAAATTCTGCGTCATCCAGGGCGAAGGCGTCATTCGCTTCCGCGACATCCGGGGCGGGGACGTGCTCGAATACCCCGTCAACGACCGCGAAATCCGCGTGGTGGACATCCCGCCCGGCTACGCCCATTCCATCCAGAACACCGGTTCGGCTGACATGATCACCCTTTTCTGGGCCAACGAAATCTTCGACCCCCAGCGCCCCGACTCCTACCCGGCACAAGTGCTGCGCCCGGCCTGAGGGTACGTAAGAAGGCAGAAGGCAGAGGTCAGAAGGCAGAAGGCAGAATCGGGGTGCGAGATCAAAAACGGAGGTGACGGATGTCAGAGAGGATCAATTCTGCGAAGGAACTGGTCGTGTACAAAAAGGCTTACGAACTGGCGATGCGGATTTTTGAAGTCAGCAAGCGCTTTCCGCCCGAAGAAAAGTTCGCCTTGACCGGCCAAATTAGACGCTCATCGCGCTCAGTCTGCCTCAACTTGCGAGAGGCTTGGGCCAAGCGCCGGTACGAGGCCCACTTCGTCAGTAAACTTACCGATTGTGACGGTGAAAACGGCGAAACGAACTCATCTTTGGATTTTGCGAGAGACTGCGGTTACATAGCAGCCCAAGAACACCGCGAGTTAAGGTTTTCAACGGAAGAGATAGGCAAAATGCTCGGCAGCATGCTCCACAAGCCAGGCTCGTTTCTGATCTCCGATCTCTGACCTCTGCTCTCTGACTTCTGTCCTCTGATGTCTGCCCTCTGACCTCTGACCTCTGTTTATGCTTAAAGTCATGACCATTGTCGGCACCCGCCCGGAGATCATCCGGCTCTCCCGCGTCATCGCCCTCCTCGAACAGGTCACCCGCCACGTCCTGGTCCATACCGGCCAGAACTACGATTACGAACTCAACGACATCTTCTTCAAAGAACTCGGCGTCCCCAGGCCCCGCCACTACCTCAAGGCCGCCGGCCGCAACGCCGCCCAAACCATCGGCAACACCATCGCCCGGGTTGACCTCGTCCTCGAAAAAGAACAACCCGAAGCCGTCCTGGTCCTCGGCGACACCAACAGTTGCCTCGCCGTCATCCCCGCCAAGCGCCGTCAAATCCCCGTCTTCCACATGGAAGCCGGCAACCGCTGCTTCGACATGCGCGTCCCCGAGGAAATCAACCGCCGCATTGTGGACCACGTCAGCGACATCAACCTCTGCTACACCGAGCACGGACGCCGCTACCTCCTGGCCGAGGGCCTGCCCCCCGATCGGGTCATGAAGACCGGGTCCCCGATGAAGGAAGTCCTCGACTTCCACCGCGGCGCCATCGAAGCCTCCGGCGTTCTCCAGCGGCTGAGCCTGGAAAAGGGCCGCTACTTCACCGTCAGCATCCACCGCGAGGAAAATGTGGATAACCCCGCTCACCTGAAAAGCCTGATGGCCGCGTTGAACGCGCTGGCGCGGCAATACCGCTTCCCGCTCGTCTTCTCCGTGCACCCGCGCACGCGCAAGCGCCTCGAGGCCGCCCGCCTCAAGCTCCACCCGCTTATTCGCGCCCTGCCCCCGCTCGGCTTCTTCGACTACGTCGCCTTGCAGAAGAACGCCTGCTGCACCCTGTCCGACAGCGGCACTATCGCCGAGGAATCCTCCATCCTCGGTTTCCCCGCCGTCACCGTGCGCGAAGCCCACGAACGCCCGGAAGGCATGGACGAAGGCGCAGTCATCATGACCGGCCTGGGCCGGCAGCGCATCTTGCAGGCCGTCGAGCTGACCCTCGCCCAGTTCCGCTCGCTCGGCCCGTGCCGCCTGCCCCCCGACTACAACGTGGACCAGGTCTCCTGGAAAGTGGCCAAGATCATCCTGAGCTACACCGATTACGTCAACCGAACGGTCTGGGGCCGCCTGCCCCCTGCCCTCTGACCTCTGATGTCTGCCCTCGGTTCTCTGCTCTCTGCTTTTGGTCCGTCGTCCCGTCGTCCAGTAGTCCCGTAAATCGTGAATCGCAATTCCTGCTGCCCTCTACTCCCAGCTCCCTGCTCTCTGCTTTGGGTCCGTCGTCCCGTCGTCGAGTAGTCCGCCTTCCCAAAATCGCAAATCGTAAATCATGAATCGCAATTCCTGCTGTCCTCTGACGTCTGTCCTCTGTCCTCTGATGTCTGCCCTCTGTCCTTTGATCTCTGATTCCAGCATGTCAGCAGTTCAGCTTTTGCGCTGTAGTCCGTCGTCCCGTAGTCCGCCTTCCACCCTCTGTGCTTGCCAATCAGGTGAATGAACGACTCAACGCTGTCGAATACTGGGCCTCTGTCTCCCGCCAGTGCGCGACATCTTGGTCGTTCCTAATATTCGTTTTGGATGGGTGAGCGCTCGCCAGATGAGTTTCGTCGAAGGACAATTAGGACGAGGACGCGAGCGTGGTTGTGAGCCGACTTTGGCAATCAAACAAGCTGCTTCAGGCGGTGGCTGCGGGCCGATTCCGGACCCAGCTTGGTCTGGTCGGGCGATTCACCGTTTATCAGGTCGTCATCCAGGCGGTTGGGTTCGGATGCGGCATCCTAATCGTGCGCACTCTGCCGAAGGGGGAGTATGCGTTGTTCACGATTGCCGGGAGCCTGCTGAGCGCAATGACGGCTGTGGCCGACAGCGGACTGCCCACGGCAGTCATGGCCTTGGGTGGACAGGTCTGGCAGGATCGGGATCAACTGGGTGGCGTCCTCAATCACGTTTTCAGGCTTCGCCGGCGGCTGGGCTGGGTCAGTGCCCTGGTGGGTTTGCCTCTCCTATTGTGGATGCTCTGCCGGAACGGCGCTTCCTGGCCCTACGCGGCGCTGATCAGCGGCGTGGTTCTTGCCATTTTCTACCAGAATCTGTCAATCGGCCTGCTCACGATCCTACCCAAACTCCATGCCCGGCTTGATCGGATTCAGAAGCTCGAGCTGGCAGCGGCAGTCACGCGGGCTGGCACGTTGGTGGCGATCCTTCCGTTCGGGTTCAGCGCTTTTGTGGCAACGCTCGCGTCGCTCGCCAGCGCGGCCGTGCAGCGACTGGGCTACTCGCGCTGGCGCGGAGAATTTGCCAACATCACAGCCAAGCCCACTTCCGAGGTGCGGGCAAGGACCCGCGCAATTTTCCGCCGCGCCTTTCCGCAGAGTGTTTTCTTTGCTGTGTACAGCCAGGTCGGCGTCTGGTTGATCAGCGTCCTCGGCACCGCCAAGAACGTCGCTGATCTTGGGGCTCTAACGCGGCTTGCGGCAGCGACGGTACTTCTGAACGTAATTCTGAACAACTTCGTAGTTCCGCACTATGCAAAGCTCAAGGATGAACGGGCGCTCGGGTCGCGGTACTTTCAATTCACAGCGCTTTACGCCTCCCCGTTCATACTGCTGCTGACCGCGTGCGCGTTGGTGCCGTCCCTCTTGCTGTGGGTCCTGGGGCCAAAGTATGGCTCCCTACATCGCGAACTGCTGCTCATGGGATTCTCCACATTCTGCGGCAGCTTTATGACCGTTACCTTGGCGCTAAACCTGGCACGTGGTTGGGTGTTGCCGGTGTGGAACGCGATTGGCATCGGTCTTGCGACGCAGATCATGCTGATTGCAACGCTGGATCTCTCCAAAGTGACGGGAGTTCTATGGATGAATGCCCTCGTGAGTCTGGTGGGCACATTGCAAAATCTCTGGCTCATGCGTTCCCACACAAAATGCGCTTCAGCGTGAAGGTCATGAACACGCTTGAGACGGCTTTGCTGTCTGCATTGCCTCACGTGGTTTCCAGACGGATTCTTCGCTACCGCGAGATGCGCAGGCTGGGAACTCGGCTTAAACCGGCGATGCAGACAGCCTTTGTCTCGAGCCGCTACGCAGCGGTAAAGAAAGCACGGCTCGACTTGCTTCCGTCGGGAACGTTGCAGGATTTGCACTGCGTGGTGGACGTGGGCGCGAATGAGGGCAAGTGGAGCGAGGCGTTGCTGCGGCAGGCCCCTGTCAAACAACTAGTCGCCATTGAGCCGAACCCAGTCATCTTTGCCGGACTACAGAAGAGACTCGCGCGCTTTTCCAATGTCCGTTGTTTGAAGCTTGCGGTTGGCGCCGCCAAGGGAACGCTGCCGTTTCACAACACCCAGTCAAGTCTATGCAGTTCCTTCCTCAGACCAAGGGAGGAAATGCGTCAGTTCTACGGCGAGGCCATTGAACCCCGGCAAAAGATACAGGTTCCGGTGGAACGGTTGGACAATGTGCTTACGGATTTCGCGAGAATCTCATTGTTAAAGATCGATGTCCAAGGCTACGAACGCCAGGTCCTGCAGGGAGCGAGTGAGGTTCTCCGCCGGACAAATCGAATCTTGATCGAAGCCAATTTCGTCTCCCACTATCAGGACGACATTTTGTTTCCTGAGTTGCACCGGCTTCTGACGGGAGCCGGCTTCGCGCTGGCCAACCTGTCGCCGCCGTTCCAAAAGGAGAATCTGGCCTTGTGGGCTGACGCTCTCTATCACGCCAGGAAAACCCCGGCATGCGTGTCCTGATTTCCGCACTGAGTTGCAACACATCGCACGGCAGCGAGGCACTTATGGGCTTTAAGCGCACCGAAGCCTTGACGCATCAATATGAAGTCACCTTTCTCGCTTCCCCGCCGAGTCAGACCCCGGCGGGCGCTACGCTGGTGCCGTGCAACGCCGCCCCGTGTTCATTCACTGAAGTCACTTCTCTGGCTGGGCACAGGCTTTGGCGAGGGGCGGGAGACACACGGCTGAGTCAGGGGCCGAAAAGCAGTGAATGAGAAACCAGCGTGCCAACCCCAGTGCGCTTGCCAAGGTCGTCGTGACGTCCGTCGTGGACTTCACGGCCTTGGAGGCGGCGTTTGGCGCGGCGCTGACTCAGGCGCCGGAGCTCCTGCCGCGCTCCTTGCCCGCCCGAGTCGTCATCAAGCCCAACCTGTGCGACAACGCGGCGTGGGAGACGGGTGCAACCACCGACCCCGCCTGGCTCGGCGTGCTGGCGCGGGCGTTGCGCGCCCGGCGCCCGGACGTGGTCATCGATGTGGTCGAGTCGGACGCCATCAGCATGTACCGGGCATTTCGCGCTTGTGACGAATCGTTTGAACGGTTGGGTTACGTCGAGGCTGCGCGCGAGGCGGGCGTCCGGCTCATCAACCTGAGCCGGGAGGAATCGTGGGAAATCCAGGTTCCAACCTTCCCGGAGCCGGTCCGCATCCCGGCTCTCTTTCTCGAGGAATTCTTCCTAATCTCTCTGGCGAACGTGAAGCTGCATCCGTACGAGCGCTTCACGGGGATCCTGAAGAACAACTACGGACTGCTGCCGCAGTCGGATCGCAGTGGTCTGCACATGCGACTGCCGGAAATCCTTTTCACCGTGCACCAACTCTGCCGCACGGACCTGGCGATTCTTGACGGCCGGATCGGGCTCGAAGGCAAGGGCCCCATCTTTGGACGGCCGAAGCGCCTGAATCGGCTGGTCGTCAGCAACGATGCGCTGGCGGCGGACCAGACAGCGTGCCGGCTGATCGGGCTAGAGCCTGACACTGTGCCGCACCTGCGATACGCCGCTCAGCAGAGCGGCCAGAAGCGCGAAGAAGTGGAGGTGCATGGACACCTGACGCCCAGTCCCTTCACCGTGGACGATCCGGAGACCGTCTCGTTGATCATCCGGAAATTCGCGCTGCGCCGTTTCCACCGCCGGCTGGAGAAGCACTCCGAGCGGGCAATGAACTGGGCCGCCGAGGCCTGGCATCACCCGCTTGGCTTTGCCGGGCGAGTGGCCCGCCGCGTGTTTGCTCGAAAATAGCACGAACCGATGCTCAAACGCCTGAAACTTGGTCTGGTTGGAGCTGGCCCGGCGGCCGAACGCTTGCATGTTCCGGCTATTCGTGGCGTTCCCGAAGTGCAGGCCTGGATGGTGGCGGACGTGGACATGCTCCGAGCGCGGCGCGTGCAGGACCTTTGCCCGTTCGAGCACGCCACGAACAACTACGAGGATTTCTGCGGAGAGGTGGACTTGGCAATCGTGGGACTGCCCAACGCGTTGCACGAGCCGGTCGCCTGTCGGTTGCTCAAAGCCGGCGTGCACGTGTTGTGCGAAAAGCCGCTGGCTCGCACGGTCGCGGAGTGTCGCCGTATGATCGCCGCGGCGAAGCCTGCCGGCGCGCTGCTCGCTGCGGGGCACAACCGGCGGTTGAAGAAAAATGTTTTAGAAGCCCGGCTCCTCCTCTCGCGCGGCTGCATTGGCCGGGTCACGCGGCTCCACACCGAAGAGGGCAGCAGGGCCGATTGGCCGCGATCGAAAGCCTATTTTGATCCGGCCCTCGCGGGCGGGGGAGCCATGCTGGACGTGGGGATTCACGCCATTGACCTCATCCGGTTTCTCGTCGGCGAGTTCGTCTCGGTCGAGTATTCGGGAAATGGCACGTCGGCGCAGGTGGAGAGCGAGGGACATCTGCGGTTCAAACTAGCCGGCGGCGCGGAAGGGGAGGTGCTTGCGAGCCGGGATCGCGACCTGCGGCAGGAACTGGTCCTCGTGGGCGCCGACGGCGAGCTGCGCGTGGGATTGTGGGAGCAGAGCCTCGTCCTTCAGCGGCCAAGGGGGAAGGCTTTCAGGCACTTCGACTCCCTCCAGCTCAACCCGGTGGCGCGAGCCAATGACGCATCCTTTGTGGATCAACTATACCGCTTTGCCGCGGCCATTCGCGGCTTAGGGAAACCGTCCACGACCGCGGAAGACGGGCTGGAAGCCGTGCGCATTGTCGAGTGGGGCTACACCGGTGCCCGACCCGCCTGACCACTGCTTGGGTAAGATGCGCGTCCTGGTCTCAGCACTGAGTTGTAACTCCTCATTCGGTAGCGAAGCTCTCGTGGGCTTCAAGTACACCGAAGCCTTGGCGCGGCAGCATGAGGTCACCGTTCTGGCTTCCCCGCCGAGTCAGACCCCGCAGGGCGCTACGCTGGTCCCGTGCGACGCCGGCCCATGTTCGTTCAATGAAGTGGATGCGCTGGCCCTCCTGCGCTTCGAGCTTCGCCAGTGGCGTCTGGCCCGGCAGTTGCGCCGGCGGCAACGCTTTGATCTGATGCACCGCCTAACGCCTTCGGCCATCCAACTGCCGACCCTGATTGCGCTGCAGCACAGTCCTTGCGTGGTGGGACCATTGCTGGGCCATGTCCTGCCACCGCCGACGTTTCTGCCTTTCCTCCAACGGGCAAGACAGCGTCCGTCCCAGCCCCGGTTACATCCGCGCCGTATGGCGCGTGGGCTGGCGGGCCGCTTCGTGCGGTACCTGACCCAATCGGAATTTCATCTTCGCCGGGCCAGTTGGATTCTTACGGGGACGCAAGCGGCCGCTGCCAAAGTTCCTGAGCGGCTCCGGTCCCGTTGCCGCGCGATCACCTACGCCGGCGTGGAATATAGCGTCTTTGTGCCGCCGGCCCTCACCCCAGGCCCCTCTCCCAATCGGATCGGGCTAGGGGGACCAATCCGCCTCCTGTACGTCGGTCGGCTCGTGCCCTACAAGGGCCTCGAATTGCTGATCCGTGCGTTGGCGCAGGCGGTGGTCGCAGTGCCCTGCACTTTGAAGGTCGTGGGCAGCGGCGACCTGCACTACACAGATTACTGTCGCCGACTCGTGGGTGAGCTGGGTCTTGCGGACCGGGTCCAATTCGTTTTGCACCTTCCACGCGAGGGTTTGGTTTCAGTATATCAAGAGGCCGATCTGTTTTGTCTGCCGTCCATCGAGACGTACGGCGTCGCGCTCCTTGAAGCGATGAGCTGCGGGTTGGCGGTTGTAGTGAGCGACATCAACGGGCCGGGCGAGAATGTTCCCAAGGATTGCGGCATCAAAATTCCCATGCGCGCGCCGGAGCAGTTCGTCCACGACTTCGCCAACGCCATCGTCGCATTGGCGAAGAACAATGAGTTGCGCGCCGAATTGGGCTCAGCCGGCCGACGCCATGTGCTGGCCAATCACAGTTGGGATCGCATTGCTCGTGATCTCCTGAGCCTGTACGACGAGATCGCGGCAGCCGAAAACCACTCCCCACGCAGATCGGTCGAGTAGCTTTGCTCGACACAAACAAATGAGCCGACCGAAGCACGAAGGGTTGACCAGGTTCCTCAGGGGCGGGCGCGCGGTGGCTTCGTCCCGGCGCCCGATCTTTACCCTGTTTCGTTATGGAACGAGCATCGCGCGGAAATGCTTTGCTCCACTCCGGACGCCTGTGGTTCGGTATGAGCTGGGGCGGTGCGGTATTCTTGCCGACCTGTCCACATCGCTTGGCCTTGATATTTATCGCCGCGGGTACTATGATCCCGAGATCGAGTTTGTGCGCCGTCTCCTGCAACCCGGCGACACATTTGTGGACGGTGGGGCCAACATTGGCCTGTTCACCTTGGCGGCAGCAAACCAAGTGGGGCCGGAGGGAAGAGTTGTCGCCTTTGAACCTGCGCCTTGGCCAAACCAGATGCTCCAGCGGAATATCCAACTGAACCGCTTCCATTGGGTCAGCGCGCAGGCGAAAGCCCTGGGTGAATTGCGTGAGTCTCTGCGATTTGTCGCCTTTCAAGGTGACGGCTCAGGACTGAGTTCTTTCACCCCTGAATCCGCAGAAGGGGGGGACGTGGTGGAAGTGGAGGTCTGCCCGCTCGACGAGGCGGTCCCGCCAGACTGCTGGGCGCGGCTGACTATAGTGAAACTTGACTTGGAGGGGGCCGAATACAAGGCGCTGCTCGGGGCGAAGAGACTTCTGGAGGAAACGCAAGCAAACCTGTTGCTGGAGGTGAGCGAAGAGAATCTGTGCCGCACCGGGTCCTCTGAGGAAATGCTGATAGGATTTCTCGCTGCGCGAGGTTATCGGGCTTACGTCCCTCAAGTGCGACCCAACGGACAGTTAGCGCTGATCGTGCCGAACGCAGCCTCCCAGCAGCGGAATTCTACCAACCTCTTCTTCTCGAAAAGCTCCACCCCGCTCCGGGCGAAAGGCATCGAAGTGGCGGACGATCCAGGTTAGACTGCATTTGTAAATAGGATATGAACATCCTTGGTATCAATTGCTCGGGCCTCCACGAATCCTCCGTCTGCCTCGTGCAAGACGGCAAGGTGGTTTTTGCCTGTGCAGAGGAACGCATCAGCCGCGTGAAACAAGACCGGCGTTTCCCCAAACTGGCTATAAAGGCGGCCTTGGACTTTGCCGGACTCAAGCCGACCGATGTGGACCACGTGGCCTTCAGCTTTCCGCATGGCTGGGCCAGTCGGCGGCATGACCTCAAGCTGCTGCTGACCGGCCAGTGGCCTTGCAGCGCCCAGCGGCTGGAGGGATGGACGGTGGACACACTGAAAGCCTTGCGGCACCGGGGCGGGGAACTCGACTATCTCAGATGTTGCTCGGGGCCCAAAGGCCGATTCCACCTTGTCAACCACCACCTTGCCCATGCGCTGAGCAGCTATTGCATGTCGGGCTTCGATGAGGCCGCCATCCTGATCATTGATGGACGAGGGTCACATGAGGCGACGACGCTCTGGCACGCCCGCGGGGACGACGTGAAGCTGCTGAAAACTTACGATTACCCCAATTCCATCGGCGTCTTCTACGCCGGCATCACTGACATGTTGGGGTTCCAGCCGTTCAGCGACGAATGGAAGGTGATGGGTCTCGCAGCCTATGGCCGGCCCACCTTCGATCTGTCCCGGCTCATTCGGACGGATGGAGACCGTTACTGGGTGGCCGGCCGGCGGTTCTTTGGGAGAACTCACACCGACCGCCGGGGGCTGGAGGAAGTAGTCGGGCCGCGCCGGGAAGGCGAAGAGGAAGATTTGACTGAACGGCACCAGAACCTCGCCCGTTCGGCGCAAGACGCCTGCGAACACGCCATGCTGGCCCTCTTGCGCCGTGTGACGAAGTTGACGGGCTGCCGCAAGCTCTGTCTTGCCGGCGGTGTGGCGCTGAATTGCAAGGCCAATGGTGAACTGCTTCGCTCCGGGCTGATTGACGACATTTACGTCCAACCCGCCGCCGGCGACGACGGCACCTGCATCGGCGCGGCGCTGGCGGTCTATTCGGAACTGGGCCAGCCCTTGCCGCGCATCCCCATGGGTCACTCGTACCTTGGCCATGAGTTCACCAACGACCAGATCGAGAAGGTGCTCAAGGTTTACAAGCTGCCTTACCGGCGCGTCGAAAACCCCTCACGCACGGCAGCCGAGCTGCTGGCGCAGAACCATCTCGTCGGCTGGTTCCAAGGCCGAATGGAATTCGGCCCGCGCGCCTTGGGCAACCGTTCGATTCTGGCCAATCCGAAGTTCAGAGAAAACACCGACCGCGTGAACGAGGCCGTAAAGTTTCGCGAGAGCTGGCGGCCATTTGCTCCCAGCGTGCTGCACGAGAAGGCCGGCGACTACTTCGACGACTTCTATGACTCGCCCTACATGATCTTGAGTTTCTGGGCCAACAAGGCCCGTGCACACGAGATTCCCGCCGTCGTCCACGTGGACGGCAGCGGGCGCGTGCAATCGGTCAAGCGCGACGTCAACTCGCTTTACCATCAACTGATCTCTGACTTCTGTTCTCTGACCTCTGTCCC
>JBEKJO010000145.1:0-15500 GCA_050011195.1 Verrucomicrobiota bacterium
CCACGCCCCACCTCCGATCTGTTTGGGTAACACGCCCGCAAGCGCCTCTCCCTCCCGCCCGGGAAGGGTCTTTCTATGCTGGGCTTGCCTCTTCAGCGCCAACCTGTCAAAATGCGCCTCGAACGAAAGGTTTTATCTAGTAACTGTTAGGCCACACGCCAGCGCCTCTGCGATGAACAGCGAAGGAACATTCCGTCTCGCCTTCTGGTTATTGCTCGGACTCACGATGTTGATGCGAATCTGGTTTGCCATCCGTGTGCGCCGGGCGGGCGGACGGCTCCTGCCGGATCGGGCCGCCATCCGCCGCGAGGGTTGGATATACGCGATCCGTCTTTTCGTTGTCCTGCTGCTCATTGCCTTGATTGTCCTGCTTGCCCTCAATCCCCTCTGGAGGCCGAAGCTGGATTTCCCCTTGCCGTTCCGGCTCCGCTGGGCGGGTGTTGCATTGGGACTGGCCAGTCTGGGCCTCTGGACCTGGACGCATATAGCGCTGGGGACGCTTTGGTCAGCCCAGTTGCAGCTTCGCGCGAACCACCAGTTGGTCACTTCCGGCCCTTACTCGCGAATCCGGCATCCGATGTATGCGGCCATTCTGGCATGGGCGATGAGCCTAGGTTTCGTGATTGCCAACTGGATTCCCATCATCTTCGCGGTTTCGGCGGCGGTTATCTTTGTGGCACGGATTCCACGGGAAGAACAAATGATGCTCGAGCGGTTCGGTGATGAATACCGGAAGTATATGAAAAGGACGGGAAGGTTTCTGCCGAAGTGGCACCCCCCATGATTTTCGTGCCTGATTTTCCGCCCGGGAAGATTCTTTCCATACTGGGCTTGCCTCTTTAGCGCCAGCCTGTCAAAATGCGCCTCGAACAAAAGGCTTTGTCTTTGCACCAATGACTTTGGCCCAAATATACTGTTAGGCTGCACTTGGCGGCGAGTGCCAGGTAATGAGTTCATGACTGTCCAAGAGACATACGCCCGATTCGCAAAATTCTACGATGCCTACACAGCACAATATGTCGGCGATATACCGTTCTATTTAGTCGCCGTCGCCGGTCGTCAGCCGCCTCTGCTAGAAGTTGGCTGTGGGAGTGGCCGGATCCTGGTGGCGCTGCTTCGGGCGGGGCATACTGTTACCGGCGTAGATGTCTCGGAAGAGATGCTCGCACTGGCTCAAAGGAAACTGAAGCAAGAACCACTCGGCCGGAAGGGCGCCTTACTCTTGCACGATTTTGCAAAGGGGCCGTTGCCGGGGCGATATGGAGCGGCGCTGATCACCTTCTACACCTTCAACTATGTTCCTCCTCATGAGCGACTAGCCTTCCTCAAGAATCTGGGGCGGAATTTAGTGGAAGGCGCGCCGGTTATTTTGCATTTGTTCTATCCGACCGTGTTGGTTCATCCTGAACTGGATGGCCAATGGCAGGCGAAAGGGCGCTACCGGATAGACGGAGAAGAAATTGCGTTGTTGGATTGTCGTCGCATGTTGGATGAGCATACAGAAGAGCGGCGCCAACGATATGAGTCGAGTACGGGCACGAGTGAAGAAATCCAAACGGTGCGATACTATCTTTCGCCGGTCGAAATGGCGGGATTATTGAGCGCGGCGGGCTTTGCACAGGTGCGAGTGGGATGGGATTTACAGTTTGAACATCTGGCGCCCTTGACTGGACGAAATGAGCCGAGTGGGGAATATATGGTTATGGCAGAGAGAATGGTTAGCCAAGGGTAAAATCGGCGGAGCCTAACATGCGCTGCAGCGAACCCGGCCATCGCGCTGCGGTTGCAATCGTGGCCCCTCGTAGGCCAGGTCGCTGGACGTTAGCCACCCCTCAGCCATTTCCAGCTTAGACGCCCGGCGTCTGACCCGGCATGGCGATGGGATATTTGCCCTTGGCGTCGGGCATGGCTGGGGGATTGGAATCCCAGGCGTAGTTGTCCAGCCCGGGGGCCAGCTCGATCTTGGAAGCGAGGGCTTCATCCCAGGTGACCAGTTTGCCGGATTCGCAAGCCATGCGGCCCATGATAGCGGTGAAACAGGACTTGGCGCAGCGTTCGGTCTCGTTATAGGGCTTGTCGGTGCGGATGGCGTCAAAGAGCAGGTCGTGTTCGACCTGATACTGGTCGCAGGCCGGCCCTTTGTAACTCCATAGGACGTTTTCCGAGGTCTGCCGGTAGCCTTTGAAGAGGCGCGGCTTGCTTTGGCCTTCGCCGAGGACCGCGCTGCCCTTCGTGCCCTGGATGATGTCGCCGAAGAAGTCCCAGCAGTTGGCAATGTGCCGGCCCTGCGCCACAAAACGGGTGCCGTCGGCGAAGGTATATTCCGCTTCGTAGTGGTCGAAAAGCTGGTCGGCATCCTGGCGGACCTGCCGTCCGCCCATGCCCTGGACGGAGACGGGCCAGGCATTCTTGGCCCAGCAGCAAACGTCTATGTTGTGGATGAGCCAGTCTTCGATGAAGCTGCCATTGAGCCAGGTGAAGTTGCTGTAGTTGGCGATCTGGTAGGCCAGTTCCTTCATGCCGGGCTGCCGGGGATTGAGGCCGACCGGCCCGTGCATCCGGTAGGCCCAGGAGGTGAGGACTTCTCCGATCGCCCCGTCATGGATTTGCCGGATGGCTTCTTCGAGGGGTTGGTAGTGGCGGCTCATCAGGCCACCGGCGACCTTGAGGTTTTTCTTCGCCGCTTCCTCACCCGCCCGCAACACGCGGTGGATGCCCGGCGCATCCACGGCGAAGGATTTCTCCATGAACACGTTCACGCCCTTTTGCACCGCATACTCGAAGTGAATGGGCCGGAAGGCCGGCGGGGTGGTCAGCAGCACCAGATCGCCTTTGTCGAGCGAATCAATCGCCTGCTTGAACCCGTCCAGCCCTATGAACTGCCGCTCGGGCGGCACGTCCAGTTGCTTTTCATGCGACTGCTTCAGGTTGGCGAGGCTGCTTTGGAGGCGGTGCTCAAAGACATCTGCCACCGCCCAGAGCTTCGCAGGCCCTTGGGTTGACAAGGCCTGGGCGGCGGCGCCGGAGCCGCGTCCGCCGCAGCCCACGAGGGCAATCTTAATGGTGTTGTTCTCAGCGGCGTAGCCGGGGCGGGCGATGGCGCTGGCGAGGGCAGCGCCCGCCAGCGCGGTGCCGGAGGTCTTGAGGAATTCGCGACGGGTGGTGCGGTTCGAGTTGGCGGGATGGGTGGAGGTCATAGGTTGTTCAATGTTTGTGGCGGCGAGCGGCGAACTGTTCATTTGCGATCAGGCGCATCATCCCCTGCTGCCTCGCTGTTGGCAAGAGCCTATTCCGTGCTTGCATCGGGAAATGCCTTTGGCAGAGTCGCACCAAAGAGAACAAACTTTTGGACAACATGAACAGATTGGCCGTTGAAACTGAGAAGCGTCAAAACCCGCTGGCTGCGCTGGTCTGGCGGGTCACCACCCTGGTCAGCGTGCTGCTGGCCTCGGCGCTGGCCCCAACGGTGCTGGCTTCGGAGAATGTGGCGCAAGCGCCTTTCGCGTATTGGGCGGAGGTGCCCGCGGAGGGCCAATTCATCTGTGGCGAGGTCTATGAACAGTCCAAATCCTACCACATTTGGGCCAACGGCCAGCAGTATAATGTTCTGGTGAGGGCGGGCGGCGAGAATTACGGCATTGACATCAGGCAAGGCTATTTCGCCTTGCAGTACGGCATCACTGCGAGATGGGCCGCTGACCTGGAGATTGGGGGCACGACCGTGGGATGGCGCTCCTTTTCACCCGGCAACCAGATTGTATCAACGACCGGGCTGATGGATCCGTCTTTCGGGTTCCGGTATCAAATTGCCAACGAGGCCTGGAGTTCGAATGCGCCCTGGATGCCGACGCTGACCTTTCGCGCCGGGGCCGTGCTGCCAGGCACCTATAGTGAGAGCATCGCGTTTGCCCCGGGCTTTCGTTCGGCGGCGGTCGAGCCGGAATTGCTGCTGCGCAAACATTTCGGCTGGCCGGGACTGGGGGTTTACGGTGATGCGCTGTATCGCTGGAATCTGACCACCGAAAACGACAATTACATCGTGGCCGCGGGCCTGTATCAGAAATACAGAGGTTGGGAGTTGGACGGCGGTTACCGGCATTTGCAAACCCTCTCGGGCAGTGACATTTACTTCAGCACCAACGGCGTTCTCGACAGCATCGTTTATCCGAGGGAGGTGCGGGAAATCTCGGATTCGATCCAAGCCGGCTTCAGCTACACGACTTCCAAACTCCATTGGAAATACGGGTTTCATTCGCTCGTCGTCTTTGGCGGCAACAACACGGACAGGAAACCGTGGTTCGGCGCTTCCCTGGACATCCCGATCGGCGGGAAGCACGAACCGGCAGATTGAGCTAGGGCCGCGCGCCGGCGGCGGATGGCCCGTCCGCCGGCGCTCCACGGTCGATCCACCACGCAAGGACTGTAAGTTCAGCCGGCGTCGGCTGCGGTTTGCCTTCGGGCGGCATGTGGTCCTCGTCATTGAGCGGCAGGAGCAGCCGTTGGATCATGCGGCTGTCACTGGCTTGGCCGGGGACGAGCACCGGCCCGCTTTTCCCGCCCTTCAGCAGGGCTTCGAGGCTATCCACGCGCAGATCGGCCTTTTGTTTCTCCGGGCCGTGGCAAGCTGAGCACCGTTGCAGCAGGATAGGCTGAATTACCTCGGCGAATACGCCTCGTTGAGTCAGGCCGTGGGTCGGCGGATGGGCGGTTGGCGCCCCGCCGCTTCCCGGAAGCAGCCAGCGCAGAGGCGCAGGCGCATAGCGAGTGAGGAAGTCGCGTCCATGGGTCATGGAGGCGCCCAGGTGGCTGGCGACGACCAGGACGGCGAGCGTCGCCAACAGGGAGAGCCGATACGCGCGGGGTCGCCCCGCCCAGCTCAACAGGAAGGTCACCGTGCAGGTCCCGGCCACGCCAAACCCGGCCCACTTGTGCCACTGCAACAACGCCGGGTCGTAGTCGCCCGATTGAGAAAGCATCCACCCGAACAAGGCGGCAGCGACCGAAGCGGCAACCGTCAGCGCGAGGATTAGCCGGTTGCTTTGAGCCGCGTCTTTGAAGCGCGGGAGTTTCGCCAACAACTCCAGCAGGCCCAGCAAAACCAGGCCGCCAATGGGCAGATGAACCAGCAACGGGTGAAAACGCCCGAGGAACAGGACCAGATCATGCGAACCGCCGCTCATGCGAAACCGCCTTTCTCTATAGG
This sequence comes from Verrucomicrobiota bacterium, assembly GCA_050011195.1. Classification (GTDB taxonomy): domain Bacteria; phylum Verrucomicrobiota; class Verrucomicrobiia; order Limisphaerales; family UBA8199; genus PALSA-1440. The sequence continues at coordinate 5,204 of JBEKJO010000145.1, forward strand.
GCACCCGCCGGATTGTCAAATTGTGGGAAACAAAACTCATGCTTATGCATCATATCAGAAAGGGGCGCGTGCCCCACGAACCACCGAAAGTCAACGATGTGAAAATGAAGTTAACAAGGCCAACCGGGTTCACGGCGGCGCCGGGGTCAACGGGACTTGCGAAAAAGCGTTTTGTGGGGAACCTTTTCGCTGCTGATGTATCTTATTAACGATAGTGAACCATGTTTGCCAAAACCAAACGTAAGAGAAAGAAAGGAAAAGTTATGAAGAATGAGTTCATGAAGAACGAGTCACAGTCCAACTTGATTCAATCGACGGGCATCACCGCTGCCGGGAGAATTCTGCTCGGCTTGATGTTGGTGGCTGGAACCGCCGCCTCCGTCCAGGCGCAGGGCCAGATCGCCAGCGGCACGATTAGCGGCTCCGGCAGCGGCCCGTACACCTACAGCCTGTCGTTTAGCGATGCCGCGGGCGCCACCTCGCCGGTCGGGAGTGTTTGGTATGCCTGGACTCCCGGGAACTTCTATTTGCCTGGAGTTCCAACGAGCGCTTCGGCGCCGGCAGGATGGACAGCCACCGTCTCCAGCGATTCCGTTCAGTTTGTCGCCAACGCGCCTGCGGACTACATCACGGCGGGCAGCTCGCTCTCGGGGTTCGGCTATCAGGCCGCGTTCTCACCGGCGCAGTTGGCCGCAGCCGCGAATTCGGGGCGTTCGGACGCCTATTCAGGCGGACTCTTCTCGGACGCCGGTGATATCTTTACGGTTCAGACCGTGACCGTGCCGGAGCCATCCTCGCTGATGCTGCTTATTTGCGGTGCCACCGGGTTGTGCCTGATTGGCCGCCGCCGGCTTCGGGCTGCCTGATTAAGGCAGCCTGTCATGCCAACCGCTGCTCATGCCCAACCGTCTTTTTCTATAAACTCCCTCACCGGGTTGTTAATTGATGGGAACAAAACTCGCGCTTATGCGTGATATTATATATGGGCGCGTGCCCTGGCTAAAATTAACAGTCAGCGATCTGGCTACGAACTTATGAACGTTAAGCCTTCTACACACCGTGTACATGGGCTTGTTCTCTATGGGCTGGCCGGTTGGGCCTTGGCCTGTCCGCTGTCGGCTCAGGCCGCCAATACCAATGTGGACGTTTCCGATGGCTCCGACACCTTGGCCTTTCTCCCGGACGCGGTCACGATCAACGTTGGCGACCAGGTTACCTGGATTTGGACCGGCACACTGCAACACTCCGCAACCAGCGAAACGGGCGTGTGGAATTCCGGGGTCCTTCAGAACCCCGCCACTTACAGTTTCACATTTACCAATGCCGGCAGCTATCCGTATTACTGCGTGATCCATGGCTTCACCGGCTCGGTCACAGTCCAGGCGGCCAATGTGCCACCGAGCGTGGCCATTACGGCACCGACAAATGGGGCAACGTTCGCCGCGCCGTGGACGGGCGCAATCCAGGCCGCGGTGTCCGACCCGGATGACTCGGTGAGCAAGGTGGACTTTTTTGCCGGCGCGACCCGCTTGGGCACCGTGACCAATCCGCCGGCCAGCCCGAGCTTCACGGTGACGAACCTGCCGGCGGGCAATTATACTCTGACGGCGGTGGCCACGGCCAGCATGGGGGCCACCAATACCTCGGCGGGCGTGGCCATTACGGTCGTGACGCCGGCGGCGATCGTCCTGAGTTCGCCCCAGCGCGTGTCGGCCACTGCATTTCAGTTCAACTACAGCGCGAACACCGGCCTCAGTTACGTCGTGTTCCGGTCGGGGGCCTGGTCGGGTTTCTCGCCGATCAGCACCAACACGGCCGGCAGCAACAAGGTCAACTTCCTCGATAACAGCGCGACGGCGCCTATGAACTTCTACCGCGTCCATCTGGTCCCGAACCCGTGAACCCCGGACATGAGCAGGCTGCTGAGCATGGTCTTGGGGTGTGTATGGCTGGTGACCGGTCGCGGGGCCTCCGCCGAAACCCGCGCACAGCCGGACCAAACCGGGACCAACGTTCAGACCTTTGTGGCCCAAGGGGTGGTGCAGGAACTGAAGGCGGACGGGAGGACGGTCGTCATCGCGCACGAAGCGATTGCCCATTACATGGACGCCATGACCATGCCCTTCAAGGTGAAGGAGCCGGGGGAACTGGCCGGTTTGCGGGCCGGGGACAAGGTCCGGTTTTGGCTGAGAGTCACGGACACGGAGAGCTGGATTGAGGGAATCTCCAAGACCGGGAGGGCCTCGGCAGAGGAAAGCGAACCAGCCAGCCCGCCGGCGGCGGGGCAGGCGACAAAAGCGCGGCACCCGCTCCTGGACTACCCCTTTACCAACGAACTGGGGCAGGCGGTGCGGCTAGGCGATTTCCGGGGCCAGGCTCTGGCGATCACCTTCTTCTTCACGCGATGTCCCATTCCGGATTACTGTCCGCGGTTGTCAAAGAACTTTGAGGAGGCATCACAAAAGCTCAGTGCGATGCCTGGCACTCCCACCAACTGGCACTTCCTGTCGGTTTCTTTCGACACGGCCTTCGACACCCCGCCGGTGCTGAGGGCCTACGGGGAGCGCTATCAGTACGACCCGAAGCACTGGAGTTTTCTGACCGGGCCGCGGGAAAAGATCAGCGAATTGGCCGCCCTGTCGGACGTGAAATTTCAGCTTCAAAGCGGCTTCTTCAACCACAACTTCCGGACCCTCATCATCGACACCGCCGGCCATCTGCAAATGGTTTTCCCGACCGGCGGAAATCTGTCTGACGCCATCGTTTCGGAGATACTCAAGGCGGCGGCTGTGTCCAACAGCCCAGTTCAGGCTAATGACGGCGAAGCCCAGGCACGGCGGGCGGCGCTTGCTCGATAAAGACTGGTGGTTTATGGTGTGATCGCAACCACAAATGAAGCTGGGGCGGATCATTACGGGAGCAATTGCCCTCAGTGTGGCCGGGAGCATGGTCCCGGTGCTCAATTCGTGTTCCACCACCCCAGCCACCCTGGTCGCACCACCCGCCATTCCGGGGGCGACGTTCGTTGGGAACAAGGCCTGCGCCGAGTGTCATAGCGCCCTCACGCGCAGCTTCCCGACCAGCGCGCACGCCAGAATCCACCTGGAAGACGCGCCCGCGGCGGGGCAGACGGGCTGCGAATCATGCCACGGACCGGGGAGCCTGCACGTCTCGGGAGGCGGCGGCAGGGGCAAGTTCATCATCAATCCCGGCAAAGACCCCACGGCTTGTTTCGAGTGCCATCGTCAGGAGCAGGGGGAATTTCAGCTTCCGCAGCACCACCCGGTGCTGGAGAAGAAGATGAACTGCGCGCAGTGCCACGACCCGCATGGCAGCGATAGCCTCAAACCGGCCGGCGGGCTGGCGATGGCACGTCTGAATGAAACCTGCGCTCAATGCCACCGGGAGCAGACCCGGCCGGTTGTCTTTGAGCATCCGGCGCTGCGGGAGGGTTGCACCGTCTGCCATAACCCGCACGGGTCCGTCAACGCCAAGCTGTTGCTCCAGCGCGATCTGAACCTCTGCCTCAGATGCCATGCGCAAGTCCAAGGCCCGAGCGTGGCTCCCGGGCAGGTCTATATCGGCAACATCGACCATTCCAGTTATCTCCGAATGGGCGCCTGCTGGTCCTCGGGATGCCACACGGCGGTGCACGGATCAAATGTCGATGTGCGTTTGCGATACTAGTTTAGCCAGGAAACAGACCTGTTGAGCCGTGATGCGTGATGAAGGCAAGCCAGCGAGCGTGGCCAGACCCAGCGCGGCGCCAAGTTCGGCGTTCGCAGCGCGGCGCGCACGCGGCGGCAGCAGGGTTGGGGCGCCACTGGGCCTTGGCCGCAAGCGGGCTTGTCGCGGTTTGCGTTGCTCGCGCGTCCCCGGCGGCCGAGATTGACGAGAGCAAATTGCCCCCACCCGCGCCTGTGCCGATCGACTTTGGCCGGGACATCAAGCCGATCCTGACGAACAACTGCTACAAGTGTCATTCGGGAGAGAAACCGAAGAGCCATTTCCTGCTCATGAGCCGGGAGACCGCGCTCAAGGGCGGCAACCAGGGCGTGGACCTCCTCCCGGGCCAGAGCGCCAAGAGCCCGCTGATCCACTACGTCTCGCGGCTGGTGCCCGACATGGAGATGCCGCCGGAGGGGAAAGGAACACCGCTGACCCGGGAGCAAATCGCGTTGCTCCGGGCGTGGATCGACCAGGGGGCGGCTTGGGAACCAACCACGCCGGAACCCAAGACCCAGTTCGCTGCTTCGCCGACCGTCGGCTGGACGACGGTGAGTGGCGACAACCAGAAATTCCGCGAACTTTACTGGCAGCGCGAAGGCTGGAACGGCGGGGTGGAAGAGTTCCAATTGACGGAGAAGCCGGGCCCGGATTCCAAAATCACCGCCGCCGGCCACGTGTTGTTGAATGACTACGAGCTAACTCTGGCAGTGGAGAAGAACGACCTTGGTTTTGCTCGGTTCGGCTGGTCGCAGTATCGCAAGTACTATGACGGCACCGGCGGCTACGATCCGTCGTTCTCGCCCCCCATCTTCGCTCTGAACCGGGACCTGCACCTGGACATCGGCCGAGCCTGGGCCGACTTCGGCCTGGCGCTGCCACAGTGGCCCCGGATCGTCTTAGGCTACGAGTATCAATACCGGGAGGGCAGCGAGTCCACCACCCAGTGGGGGCCAGTCAGCAACGGAACCCAAACGCGCGACCTCTATCCGGCCTTCGAAGACATCTCGGAACATACTCACATCCTCAAATTCGATCTGGATTACGAGGCGGACAACGCGCGCCTCACGGACAGTTTCCGCGGCGAATGGTATAACCTGGCCACGGGCCGGCTGAACGACACTTCCGACCAGCTCGGCGCTGCGGGCATGGCTTTGACGACCGCCAACGAGACGCAGAGCCATTTCCAGGGCGCAAACACCGTGCATCTGGAAAAGCAATTCACGGACTGGCTGTTTGCCGCGGGCGGCTACCTCTACAGCCAGTTTAACGGCGATGCCTCGGTCGATGTCGCCACGATCAACGCGGCCTTCCTGACCCCTGCGACGCCTGCCCCGGGGTGGAGCGCCCCGGACATCGAGCTGGAGCGCGAATCGCATGTGTTCAGCCTCACTGCCCGGGTCGGTCCGTGGGAGGGCCTGACCCTCTCGCTGGGAACGCAAAACGAATGGACCCGCCAACGCGGCTTCGGGAACGCGAGCGTCGATGTGGCGCTGCCGTTCCCGCCCTTTCTATTCCCCCTGCAACCGGAGGTTTATCATTCGGATTATGACCGCTCGACGTTCAGCCAAAACGCGGGTCTCCGCTGCACGAAGATTCCCTTCACCACCCTCTTCGCGGAAGGACGCCTTCAACAAGAGACCATTGGTCAAACCGCGGAGGAAACGGGCGGCCTCACTCCGTACCTGCTGGAAACGGATGCGACGAGCAAACTGGAAGACCTCCGCGCGGGCTTCAACACTTCGCCCTGGCGGCGCGTCTCGCTCAGCGGGCAATACCGGCACTACGACAACCGGAGCGACTACAACAATCTCAGCCAGGACTCCGGCGGCCAGCCCTACGAGGGCTATCCCGGTTTCATCCTCTGGCGGGACCTGCTCTCCCGGCAAGCGGATATGAAACTGAGCCTCCAACTCGTCCCGTGGCTCAAGACCACGCTCAGCTACCAATGGCTCGACAGCGACTACCGCACCGCCACCGCCCCGGTGACCGACCCGAGCACTGGCCTGGCGGGCGGGATTTCACCGGGCGGGAGTTTGCTGGCCGGCACCTATAGTTCCCAGACCGCCGCCCTGAACACCACGCTTACCCCCTGGCGGCGGCTGTTCCTCGCCACGACATTTTCCTATCAAAACGCCCGGGCCGTCACGGCGGCCAACGGCAGCGCGGCGGTCGCGCCTTACGAAGGGGACATCTACAGCCTGATGGCCAGCGGCAGTTACGTTCTCAGCCAGAACACCGACCTGACGGCCAGCTACTCGTTCTCCATCGCGGATTTCTCGCAGGACAACTTCGCGGGGGGGTTGCCCCTCGGAATCAAATATCAACAGCAGGCCGTGCAGCTCGGCTTCAAGCGCCAAATCGGCAAAGGCAAGACTCTGAGCCTCCAATACAGTTTTTATCATTACGCCGAGCCGAGCAGCGGCGGGTTCAACAACTTCAACGCCCAGGCCATCTTTGCGACGCTGTCGTTCCCTTTGCGATGAATTTGGGATTCACCTGCGGCTGCCGCCCGGCGAACCGGCGGGCGGGGAGAACTCCGTTCGGACTGGCGCGTTCCCAGGCGAAGGGACACCAGAGGCGGGAGGGCGGTGGTTACGCCGCTTCAGCGCGGGAGGTTCCTGGGGCGTGGAACCTCGAACCGCGCCCGGACTGCCGGCCAGCGAAGCGGCGCAACCATCGCCCCCCTGTCGGCGGAGGGCCGGGCTGGGATGCAGGCAACAGGTTCGTGCTGCCGCCGCGCAGCCTCCGCTCCAGGGGCACCGCAAAGCCCGCCTCCTCCCACCGCCCGACCGGAATGCCCTGCCGGGAGCCGGTCTCCTTCCGCCTGACTTGCGAATGCGAGGGGTTCATGCTAATAAGAGGCATGAGTGGGTGTTTTGGTTCCCCAAACGGCCAAGCGTCTGTTTCCTACGCCCTTGGCCGGTTTCGGGACGCCCGCGGACCGCGCCACACGACCTGATATGGCGCAGATTGTCGGGAACCTTTATGGCAGCTCGAGCTTCATACAATGACGACCGTGGCCGTGGCGAAGTGGATTTCCAGAGTCTCGTCGAACTCCACTACGGCCCCTTGTATCGGTTTGCCATGAGCCTGACACGCACAGAAAGCGATGCCTGCGATCTCGTCCAACAGACCTTTCTCACTTGGGCCACCAAAGGGCATCAGTTGCGGGACCTCGCCAAAGTGAAGTCGTGGCTCTTCACCACCCTGCACCACTCCTTCCTGGAATCGCGGCGCCGCTCGACACGCTTTCCTCATCTCGCAATCGCCGAGGCCGAGGCCGAATTGCCCGCCGTCGAGCCGGACCTGGTGAGCCACCTGGACGCGCAGGACGCGCTCCAGTTGCTCAGCCAGGTGGACGAGCAGTTCCAGGCCGCCGTGGCTTTGTTTTACCTGGAGGACTATTCCTATAACGAAATCGCCGGCATCCTGGAAATTCCTCTGGGCACCGTCAAAGCCCGCATCGCGCGGGGCCTGGCCCAGTTGAAGGAACTGGTGTTGCGCAAGGCCGCGTCGGCGGGTAAAGCAAAGGAAGGGACGGCGTGAACAGTGCGGAAGCCAAAGCAGTCCTGCTGCTTTATCGGCCCGGCGCCGCCGACGCGGCCGACCCGCCGATGACCGAAGCCCTGGAACTGGCGCGCCAGGACCCGGAATTGGGACGCTGGTTTGAAGAACACCGCGCGTTTCAGAAAGCCATGCGCGCCAAATTCCGGCAGATCGAGGTGCCCGCCCACCTCAAGACCAGCCTGCTGACGCTCCAACCAGCGGCACAGACATTCATCCCCCCTCCGGCCTGGTGGCGCCGCCCGGTCTGGCTGACCGCGGCGGTTGCGGCGCTGCTCTTGCTCGGGTTGGCCGGTGTTTGGCTGCAACCGCGCGCCCCGGACCGTTTTGCCAACTATCAAAGCCGGATGGTGAGCGAGGCGCAGCGCGAGTACCGAATGGACCTCCTCACCAATGACATGCGCCAGATCCGGCAGTTTATGGCCAGCCGCGGCGCCCCCGCCGACTACGACCTGACCCCGGGGCTGGAGCATCTTCGACTGACCGGCGGTGGCCGGCTGACCTGGCGCAGCCACCCCGTCACGATGGTTTGCTTCGACCGGGGCGACCAGCAGATGCTCTTCCTCTTCGTCATGAAGCGGTCGGCGGTCAAAGACCCGCCGCCTGAGACGCCGCAACTGGCCAAAGTTCGCCAGAGGCTCACGGCAAGCTGGACTCACGGCGACAACACTTACGTCCTCGCTGGACCGGAAGAGGCCGATTTCGTTAAGAAGTATCTGTAGGAGGCCACCCTCCCTTCCTGCCCCGACCGTCACCAACCGCTCGTGGAGGTTTGAGGGGAGGAATCGACCGTGGTCCGGTCCATCAACCATTGGAAATCCGCTTGCTCCCCCGCGGGCACGGGAAAAGGCAGATGGGCCGCATCCGGTTGTGCGGGAGGCTTGGTGCTGGCGAAACGCCACGGGTGAGTTTCGAGATGGCCGTCGGCAAAGGCCAGGTTCGCCGCGCCGTTGTGGTAGGAAGCCGGCAAGTCCATCCACGTCATGCTGTCGGGTTTGTTGAGGAAATAACCGTCGTTGATGCTGTCCGGGTGTTCCTCCGTCAGCACGAAAATCTGCGCCGGCTGCGGGATTTGTCCCACTTTGAGAAACTGCACGTAGTCGGGATTGTTGACGTTGGCCCCGGCGGTGATGAATTGGCCGGCATTCCCCACCATCGCATTCATCGAAATGCTCCGCACCCGCGCCGTCCAGCCCGCCTGCGCCTGAATATCGCTTACCACCGAGTCAACCGGGCACCGGTAAAGCCGGGCGGTGCCGCTGGTGTAGGGGCCGATGCCGCCCTGGGTGAGCAAGACCGTATTCGTGTTGTCGGAATCCAGTTCCCAGCTCATGACCGGAGTGGTCCAGTTCCAAAACTGGCTCTCCGCCTCCAACTGCTTGATCTCCGCCGCGCCCAGATTGTAAGGCAGCACATCGTTGAAATCGCCCACATAAACCAGCGACGCCAGCATCAACTGACGCTCGTTATTCAGACAGGAAATCGCGTATCCCTTTGACCTCGAAGCGGCCAGCACCGGCAACACCAAGGCGGCCAGGATCGCGATCACCGCGATGACTGTCAGCAATTCAATCAGGGTGAACCCGTTGCCCCCTGACCATTGGCGGCGTTGTTGCATACGAAAGCGCGTTTGAAGGTAGGGCGCGCTGTCCCCGGCGCGCCGTGGGAGGTCGCCCAAACCCACACGTTTCAGACATCTTCGCCCCCTCGCGGCGCGCTGGGGACAGCGCGCCCTACCACCAACCTGTTTGGGCAACACGCGCCTCCAGAGGCGCCCCCGCCCGCGGTCGCTGACGCAAGACAGTTGACTTGTGGGCAAGTTATCCGCCACATTTTGGGCGCTTATGAAATCAAGAATCCAGCATGCATAACATTGTTGCCAAAGCCCAACTCAGCCCCAATGTCACCCGGCTGGACGTCGTCGCCCCGCGCATTGCGCAAATCCGGCAGCCCGGCCAGTTCGTCATTGTGCACCGGGCCGAGGGTGCCGAGCGGATTCCGCTCACCATCGCCGACGCGGACGCGGGCGCCGGGACGATTGCGCTGGTCATCCAATCGGTGGGCAAGAGCACCCGCGAGCTGGTGGCGCTGGCACCGGGCGAGGCCATTGCCGACATCGCCGGGCCGCTGGGCCACCCCACGGAACTGATTGCCTCGGGCCGCGCGCTCTGCATCGGGGGCGGCGTCGGTACCGCCGTGGTGCATCCCATTGCCCAGGGCTTGCAACACCGCGGCGTCACCGTCCTCAGCATTATCGGCGGGCGCTCCAAGGAATGGGTCATCTTCGAGGCGGAGTTGGCGCGGCTGGGCCAAGTGATGGTCTGCACCGACGACGGCAGTTACGGACGGCATGGCTTTGTGACGGACGCCGCCAAAGACGCGCTGGCTGCGGGCGGCATTGATATTGTCTATGCGGTCGGCCCGGTCCCGATGATGCGCGCCGTGGTCAACCTGACGAAGCCGCTGGGCGTTCGCACGATCGTCTCGCTCAACCCGGTGATGGTGGATGGCACGGGCATGTGCGGCGGCTGCCGGGTGAGCGTGGGCGGCCAAACGCTCTTCGCCTGCGTTGATGGGCCTGAGTTCGACGGGCACCTGGTGGATTTCGACTTGCTAATGGACCGCTTGACCACCTACCGGGACTTCGAGCAGCAGGCCCTCGCCGCGTGCCAGCAGGGCGCCTGCAAAATCGGCCTGCGGTGAGTTTGTCCTGCCCTCCATGAACCCTCTCGCAGCCAACGCAAATCACTCGGTAGGGACGCGTTCCACCGCGTCCCATTCTGTCGCCGAAGACCTTTCAGGGACGCGGTGGAACACGTCCCTACCAACCGCTCCCGGATTACAACCCCTGTAACCCCTCTAACCCATTTAACTCTTTTAACGCCTTTAACGCATTCTCGTGCCCCCCAAACTCTCCACCAAACAGCGCCTCCAAATCAACCGCCAGCAGATGACGGAGCAGGAGCCGCTGGTCCGCAACGCCAATTTCGACGAAGTCAACCTC
>JBEKJO010000146.1:0-15465 GCA_050011195.1 Verrucomicrobiota bacterium
GGAATCGGCGGCGGGCGAGTGGGTCAGGTTGCGGGCGGTGAGGTTGTGGAGATCGAACAGCCAGATGTCGGGGTTCATGCCGCCGCGGTAACGTTTCCAGGTGCGGAAATCGACGCTGATGGGCACATAGGCCAGCGTCTTGCCGTCAGGGGAAATCGCCCCGAACTCGCCGTAAGGCACCGGCAGCTTCTCCGGCAGCCCCCCTTGGGCTGACACGCGGTAAAGCTGGTTAAACCGGTTCTTCGGGCTGGTCATCGAGGTCGCGTAAAGGATGCTCTGGCCCTCGGGGTACCAGCCCAGCATGCGGTCGGGCGCCCCGTGATGGGTGATCCGCTTGGGCAAGCCGCCGGTCACCGGCATCACGTAAATGTCCTCGTTGCCGTCGTAATCGCCGGTGAAAGCCAGCAGCGTCCCATCCGGTGAAAAGCGCGGGAACGACTCTTCGCCGCGCGGCGAGCTGAAACGCACCGCCACGCCGCCGCCCTTTTCCGCCAGCCAAATGTCGCCCGCATAGACGAAGGCTATCTGGGCCGCCGACACCGCCGGTTGCCGCATCATCCGCGCATCAATGCGCGCGGGAACCATGGTCTGTTCCTGTGCCGCGGGCGCGAGCGGCAGGGCGGCAAGTCCAAAAGCCAGCAGGATCGGGAGACAGGAGAGTCGGTGGTTCATGATGCGTTTCAGTATTGGTCAATGGCCACAATCAATGCGTGCCGGCCCTCGCCGGCCAACAGTTACGCCCCAATCCTGCACCATCGCCGCCCGCAACGCCAGCCCGACCGAATAACCGCGCTGGGCGTCAAAACCGCACCGGCACTTGCTTCCGCCTCCTTCTTAAGCAAATTCCGCTAAACGTTACTGGATAATTCTGCCGGGGCAGATGCGGCTCCAGCCTGCTCCGCCCCGTCAAACTTCAGCCAAATAAACCCTTGATCAAAGCCCGCACCTCTGCTCTCATAATCTCATGGCAGGCACAGAAGAGACACCGAGGGAGTCCGGCGCGACGGGGAGATTCGAGAAGGTCGCTGTCCTGGACAATGAAGTTCAGGCCGAGTTGATGGATGGCGTTCTGTCCGGCCGGGAAATCCCTCACATCATGCAGAGCTATTACGACTCCGCATTAGACGGGCTTTTCCAAGCGGGGAAAGGGTGGGGGGTGATCCTCGCGCCGGCGGCGTTCAGGGAGGAGATAGTGGCCGCGTTGGCCGACATCAGGCGCCAGTCGCAGTCCTCTTCGGGCGATGCCGAGGGCGGCAACACATGAGCTAAGAAAGGTACATCATGCAATTATTCAAACACACAGTTCCAGTCGCTTGCGGTATTGCGGTCTTGCTGTTCGCCCGGCCGGTGGCAGCCCAGCAAACCGTGATCACCTCCTTCCACGGCAACGGTCAGTTGACGTGGACCAACCCGCCGGCCACGAACGGTTTCACCGTGCAGTGGGCACCCTCGGTGACCGGACCTTGGTCATCCAACTGGCTGGCGCTTGACTCGCTCATCTGCACTGGCTCCCAAACGACCGCCTCCGTCCCCATGTTCTATCGGGTGGCTCAGGGATTCTCTCTCGCGTCCCAGCGAGGTGTATGGATCGTGACTGGATTTGATCCCACTGCGCCCAACATGGCCGCGTACTATATCGCTCAAGACGACGGCATCATTAGTGAGAGCGGAATGTTTATCCCCAGAGGACCGGTTGGCTACTTCACGGTGGGCTCAAACGGAAGATGCACAAATACCTTTGTCCTTCGTGAATCCCCGACGCTGGTTGTCCCCGGCACTTTCGAGGGGCCAAACCAAATCCTCCCGGACCCGCCCTACACGGGTTGGACGATCCGCCGGGTGGAGAATGTGGCACGGTGCACTGGGGCCTGGTCTGGCAGCCTATACCAAACGAATGTCGTGGTTGGATCACCAATCAACTATCCTGTGAGCTTCAACGTTGATGCCAGGGGCCTGGTGACCAACTTCACGGGATTCCCAACCAACACCATTGGCCGCATGTTTGCGTTAACCAACGGCACTGTCTCCGCTTTCTTCTTTACCGGCACGTCACAGAGCGACGACTACGAACAAATTCGTGTGGGCGGCACTCTGTCGGGCAATACCGTAACCGGCACATTTGAGAACAATTCTGACTACGGTGCCCTTGGCACCGTCTCACTGAACCGCCAGTAACCCAAACCTCGACCGCCCTTCCCCACCAACCGATTCCTGAACCGAGCGCCTTTTGCCTGGTCATCATTGGTCTTGGCCTGCTCTACCGGAAGGCGGGGAGCCAAAGGAGAACACTCTCACTTTAAGCTCAACTTGACGAACTTGGTCTCCCACGGCTGGAACGTGACGGTGTCCAGTCCTGTCTTGAGCGGTTGTTCGAGGACGTTGACTTCGTCGAGGCGGCGGATGCGGGCGGCGGAGACGATGTCTTTTTGGGCGAGGGCGGCGGGCTGGCCGGCGATTTCGCGCAGGTGCAGGACGATGCCCTTGAGGCCGGCGGCGGGGCGGTATTCGACGACGAGCAAGTTCGGCGCGGGGAAAGCCATGACGGGAATTACGGTGGAGCCAATGGCGCTGGAAGCGGTCCGGGCGGCGGCTTTGCCTTTGGCGGGCGGGAGGACGCGGGTGACGAGCGGGACGCGGGAACCCCAGCCAAAGCGCGTGGCGGTGGCGGTGGAAGGGTCTTTGGTGGAGGTGAGGTAGTAGTGCCACTTGAACTCGCCTTCCTGTTCGGTGCGGAAATTGGTGAACCAGTAGTTGTTCATGACCCACGAATAGACGTGAGGCTTGGCCACGCGGGTGACGGGCATCCATTTGCCCAGGTTGAAATCGCCCAGTTGCACCAGCGGCGCCTGTTCGCTGCCGACAATGATCTGGCCGGCGGCGTTGCGGACGGAGAGGAAGCTCTGAATGGTCTGCCAGTCGGAAGCGGAGCCGGGTATCTGCGTTTCGCCGGGGGTGACGAGGCCGCCCTGGCCTTCGTAAAGCAGTTTGCCGTCAGGCGACTGGAACGGCAGAGTCACATAGACCGATTCAGGCGTGGGCACCGGGAGTTTGCGGATGGCGAAGTGCAGCTCGACGCGCTTTTCGGTGTCATACAAACGAATCTCGGCTTGGGCGCCGTTCGTGGCGGCGCAGCCGTCCAGGTCGGCGCTCAAACGGAGGCTCTGCCAGATGGGGCCGCCGGCGCCCGGGCTGACCTTGAGGTTGCGCCAGGGGGTGCGCTTGAAAACCTCAGGCTTCATCTCGCGGTTCACCGGCATGGTTTCATAGACGCACTGGCCAAAGCCCCAGTTGGCGCCTGGGTCAACGAGTTCAGCGCCGGTCTCCTTGTCGAGGAGGCTTTGGATGCAGCCCTTGAGGGGATCAAGGGTGAGTTTGTAAAAGGCGCTTTCGAGGCTCACGCTGTCCTTGGCGGAGGCCTCCTTGGCGCGCTTCTTATCACTGGCTTCGAGGCGGAGTATCTTGCACGCCAGCGGGGGGATGTCCCTCACCCACAACGCCCAATAGCTGCCTTCGGTGCGGCGTTCCATCTCCTGCGCGAGGACTGAGTCGGCGCCGTCCAGGATGCGGAACTCGCGGTCGGGCGGGAGAATCTGGTGGTCAATGAAGACGCGGACCATGCCGGACCGCTGCCAGTTCAGCGTGTTGAAGACGGCCAGCGTGGGGACATCGGAGCGCGGCAGGAAGCTCTGCACCAGGCCAAACGCCTCCTCGCGCAAGAGAGCGGAGTCTTTGACGGCGGTCCAGACGAAAGCAGACTTCTCGCCCCATTGAACCTGGGCGTTTTCGGCCAGGGGGTCGCTAATGCTTTCGGCGGCGCCAAAGGTGTGCTCTTCGTAGAAGAGGAGATTGTCCAGGATGGCAGCGGCGCGCTGGCCCGTCGGCGCGGGGAGGGGCGCCCCCAGCAACCGGGCCATCGCAAGAAGACCGTGGTTGACGTCCATGGCGGTCTCGGTCTCACGGTCGGCGGCGGTTTCGCGGGCGGCGGAGCCGAAGCCGTCCGTCCACCAGTCGGGCCAGGCCTGGCGATGCACCTCCAGTGTGCTGCCCTGTTCCTTCTCGACCCAGGCCAGAAACTCGTGCACGGTCGAGAGGCGCAGGTGGGGCCAGGCGTATTTCTCGTTCCATGCCTTGACGAGGTTGCAGGCGGCAGTGGAGGGGGGCGAGTTGTCGGTGAAGTAGCCGGAGAATTGGACGGCGACGCGGTCGAAAGGATAGTGGCGGTCTTCGAGCGAGGTGAGGTAGTCCGCCGCGTGCGGCTTGATGAGGCCGGCGTCGCCCTTTTCGACGCCCCAGAAGTTGCCGGTCATATAGTGGTCGCTGCGATAGGCGAGGACGCGTTTGCCGGAAGGGGATTCCCACCAGAAGCAGGTCGGCTTGTCGAACGGCAGGATGGAGCGGGTCTTGTTGATGCCCATGTTGAGGTAACGGATGCCGATGCCGCTGAGGTAATCCGCCAGGCACCAGCCGGCGCCGTTGACATCGTCCTGCATCGCCGTGCGCACGGGGATGCCGAAATCCTCGGTAATCGCGCGCACGGGACGGACCAGGGCGGCGAGCGAGTTTTCCGTGGCCAGCTCCGACATGTTGATGAGCAGGCCGGTGATTTCGATGCGCCCTTCCCGGACGCGTTGCTTAAGCCGGGCGATCTGAGCGGCGGGACGGTCGTTGAGGTATTGGCGCACGGCCCACGAAGTTTCGCAGGTCCAGCGGAAGCGGGCGTCATCCGGCAGGCCGTCGGTCAGGTCGCAGTAATCGAGGGCGTAATCAATGTAGCGCAGGTGCTCGGGGAGGATTTCCGTTTGGGGCCGGGTGTAGCCGATGTCGGTGTGGGCGTGTTGGGTCAGATACACCGTCCATTTCCGGGGCGGGGCGACCGTAAAGGGACCGAACTCACGGCTCAGCCCGGCAGACTCGACGCGCACGGTGACCGGAGTGGGGCCGGCCAAAGGCGCAACCTCGATTTCCACGTGGTGTTTGCCTTTGGGCAGCGAAGGGATTGTTTGCTTTATAGGTTGCGGCCAACTCGGCGAGGCGAGGGTCAAGGTGGCATTGGTCAGGCCGGCGGATTCGATGGCAGCGATGAGGATGTTGTGTTCGCCCCGGGGGGCCCTGGGCACGAGCGGCGAAACCGCCAGGCTCAGGGATTGAATGTTGCCGGCGGCGGACGGGCCGTTTTCCGACCGGGAAACACCCACGCCCAAACTCAAGGCCAGACCGAAGAGGAGCAGGCCAACGGGGAGAGACTTCTGTGTACGCATAAGCCCCATTTGATGCCATTGAGGGGCGACATGCAAGCTTCAGGAAAGAGGGTTCATCTTGCATGGCAGGAGACCACCCGCTCCCCGGAGGCCCACGGGGCTGATGTTTTTCATCCCACGGTCTTTCTCGAATGGGTTTGACCTTGACGCCGATGTGGCAGGGCATACCGTCGCAGGCGTGAACGAGGGACACGAGCCAATCTCTTCTTCTCGCGAGGCCGTCGCTGATTGACCGCGATGAACTTGCTTCCGGTCATCGAGCGTGAGTTGCGGGTCCGGGCCAAGGGCCGGGGGACATACTGGACCCGTTTCGTGGTGGCGATGGTGGGGCTGCTCGTGTGCCTGCCATTGCTGACCTTGGGCGAAGGGATCGACCCGGCGTTGGCGGGCCGGTTCGGTTTCAATTGCATGGTGACAGCCGCTTTCCTGCTCAGTTGCGCCTCCTGCCTGTTGACAGCCGATGTGATCAGTGCCGAGCGGCGCGAGGGAACGCTCGGCCTGCTGTTCCTTACCCGGCTCAGCGGTTTCGAGATCCTGCTGGGAAAGCTGGCCTCGGCAGGATTGGCGGCGGCGTGCGGGCTGGTGGCGTTTCTGCCGGTGCTGATGCTGCCGTTGCTGGCCGGCGGCGTGACGGGCGGAGAGGCGCTGCGCAGCGCGTTGGTGCTGCTCGACACGCTGTTTCTGGCGCTGGCAGCGGGACTGTGGGCTTCGGTGCGCGAGCAGGAGTCGGTTCGCGCAGCGCTCCGGGCGTTGCTGTTGACGGCCTTGCTGGTGTTGCTGCCGGCGATGCTCGAAGGCATGGTGCGCTTTGCCGAGGGCTTTACCTCGGGCATCGGCCTGCTGAGTCCGCTGGTGACCATCTTTGACGCAGACGCAACGACCGGGCCTGAGGTGGCGCGCTACTGGATTTCGCTGGTTCTGGTCCAAGGGCTGGCGTGGGTGCTCCTGGCAAGGGCCGACATGAAACTGCGCGACTCCTTGCGCGAGGATGCCCCAGACAGAATGCCTCTCGCGCGGGTGGCAAAGGCCGGTTTGGCCGCTGCGGCGGCGCGACGAGGCGATCCGCCTGGTGATGGCAACCCGATAGAATGGTTGGTCCGCCGCCAGCCCGGAATCCGGACCACGCTCTGGGCCGTGGGAATCCTCTCGATAGCTTATTCTACCTTCAAGTGGCTGTTGTACCGGACGGTTGGGTTCCCGACGCCGGGCTTTGTCGGGCTCCTCATGTGGCCGGTAGGATTGGCTGTTTCCCTGACCGTCGAGGGGGTCGTGGCCCGGGCGGCCAGCCGGTTTTTCTTCGAGGCACGACGGACCGGCCAACTCGAATTGCTGCTCACCACACCCTATGGGGCGCAAGCCATCCTGAGCGGGCAATGGCGGGCCTTAAGCCGGTTGCTCCGCTGGCCGATTGGGCTTGCCATTCTTTTTGGCTTAGTCCGGGAGATCTCGACCCTGGCGCAGACCGAGGCGCTGACCAATTCGGGGCACTTCTGGAGCGTAATTGTTCCCGTTATCTGTCTGCTGGAAGTGGCTGGCGCGGTGGGGGGTGTAGTGACGGCTTGCTGGTTGGGCATGTGGTTCGGCATCCGGGGCCACACCCCGCTGGCGACGATGGCCAGAGCTGCCGGATTGACCGCAGGCGTTCCATTCCTGTTCGAAACGGTGGTTACGTTCGGGTTGACGGTTCCGGTTGCACGATTAGTCGGCGGCCACGACTTGGAGCTTTGGCTCAAGCTCGCCTGGGGCACGAGGATAATCGTCTTGTGCTACTACGGTTGGCTGATTCGCCGCACGCGGCGACACCTTTTGGCCGAGCTTTCCGGGAGCGAACCGGCCCGCTGGCGCTAACTAACCATCAAATTTGACGAATAGTGAGTCCAAGCCGTGCCGTGCTATTGCTTGCGGCTCAGGCCACTTCGCGCAGCATATCGTGGCCGCCGAACGGATTCGGCACGCGCACGGCGCATTCCGGGTCCTCGCACCACTCGCCATCCACGATGAACAGATAGCGATGCTTGCCCGGCGGCAGCTTGAGCGTGGTCGCCCACACTCCATCCTCACCCTTTTCCATCACCAGCGCTCGCTGCTGCCAATCAGTAAAATCGCCCACCAGCATCACGCTGGTAGCCGCCGGCGCGGCATAGCGGAATGTCTGTGTTTTCGGTTTCTTTGGTCGTCTGCTCACTAGTCACTGTCCTTTCCTGGACCCGGATAGATTTTCCCCGGCAGGACTTCCCGCCGGCGGACGCCCGCCGCTCTGTGTCTTTACGCTCCGGGTCGGTCCAACACGAAGCAAACCTCAGCTTCGTTGCGACCCCCGCAGTTTCGCCCCGTCCCGCTTGTGCGTCAAATGGAAAGATTGCAATGGAAAGATTGCACGGGACGAGGCCGCGCCACGCGCTTATAAACGCCCCGGGAAATTATAAGTGCAGAAAAGGGGCGGATGGTGTTTGCTTCCGGCGATCAGATGAAGCGTAATCCAAAGCACGAACCGCAATCAGGCCGGGAGATGCCGCCGGGAGGGGGGTGCGGACGCCCGGGCGCGGAGAGTTGTCGGGCGTGTTTTCGTGCTTGCCTGGCCGGCGAGTTGGGCCTTTAATGACGGCAATGAATTAGCGAGGACCTATGGAATCTTTTGTCTATGCTGTCTGTTTCGGAGTCGGACTCCTGTTTGCCTTGGTCAGCGCGGTCTTCGGCCATCTATTCGGCGGTCACGATGTCCATACGGATATCGGGACGGGCGGCCATGCGGAAGCCGGATTTCAAGACACCGGCATGCCGGGTCTGTCGCCGTTCAGTCCGACCACCATCACCGCCTTTCTCACTGCGTTCGGCGGATTGGGGTTGATTTTCTCGAAGATTGCAGCGACGCACAGCCCCTGGATCAGCGCGCCCCTGGCAATCGTGGGCGCTTTGATCATCGCCGCCGGGGTGGTGTCGCTGTTCGGGACGGTCTTTCACAAGGTGGATAGTTCCAGCGAGTCGCGCATGGCGACGCTGGTGGGAATGACGGCGACGGTCATCACGCCCATTCCGCCGAATGGGGTGGGAGAGATCGCCTATGTGCAGGCCGGCTCACGCTACAGCGCCCCGGCGCGAGACGAGCGCGGCGCGCCGGTCGCCAACGGCCAAACCGTAAAAATCGTCCGCATCGTCGGCTCGCAGTTTTACGTTGCGCCCATTTGATTCTGCCAACAAGCAATAACCCCTAAACATCATCCAATCTATGCCAAATTATACCATCCTTCTCGCCCAAACAGATAGTCTAGGCGGTTTGGGAGCTCGCGTCGCAATCGTAACCGTCGGCCTCGTCATCGTCGTCGTGATTTTCGCGGCGATCTGGGCCAGCCGCTACATCAAGGTCGGCCCGAACGAGGTCCTCGTCGTCTCCGGTCGCCCCCATCGCTACACGGACCCCGACGGCACGGTGCAGACCCGCGGTTTTCGGATCAGGAAGGGCGGCGGCACCTTCGTCATTCCGGTCATCGAGAAAGTGGACCGGCTGTCGCTGGAGTTGCTGACCATTGACGTGCAGCAGGAGCAGGATGTTTATACCAGCAAAGGTGTGCCCGTGCGCGTGGATGGCGTGGCGCAGATCAAGGTGAAGGGTGACGACGTTTCCATCGCCACTGCCGCCGAACAGTTCCTGAGCAAGGACACCGAGGCCATCAAGAACATCGCGATGCAGACGCTGGAAGGGCACCTGCGCGCGATCCTGGGCACGATGACGGTGGAAGACATTTACCAGAACCGGGATGCCTTCGCGCAGAAAGTCCAGGAGGTGGCGGCAGGCGACATGGCGAACATGGGCCTGGGCATTGTCAGCTTCACCATCCGGGACATCAAGGACAGCCAGGGCTACCTCGACGCCTTGGGCAAACCGCGCATCGCCCAGGTCAAACGCGACGCGCAGATCGCCCAGGCGGAGGCCGACCGGGACGCGATGATTAAGTCGTCGCAGGCGATCCAGGCGGGGCAGGAAGCGAAGTTTGTGGCGGATACCAGGATTGCCGAGGCCCAGCGGGATTACCAATCGAACGTCGCCCAATACCAGGCGGCGGTAAACCAGAAGAAGGCCGAGGCGGACCTGGCGTACGATTTGCAGAAGTACAAGACCGGCCAACTTGTGAAGGCCGAGGAGGTGCAGGTCAGCATCATCGAGAAGCAGAAGCAGATCGAGCTGCAGCAGCAGGAAATCATGCGCAAGCAGCGCGAGCTGGAAGCCAACGTGCAGAAGCCCGCCGATGCCGAGCGCTACAAGGTCGAGACGCTGGCCAACGCCCGCAAGTTCCAGTTGGAGACCGAGGCCGCCGGGGCGGCGTCCGCGACCAAAGCGACCGGGTTTGCGGCGGCGGACGTGGTCAAGGCGACCGGTGTTGCGGAAGCGGATGCGAACAAGGCGCGCGGTCTGGCCGAGGCCGCCGTCATCGAGGCGCAAGGCAAAGCGACCGCCGAGGCGATGCGCGTCAAGGCCGAGTCCTTCAAGCAATACAACGAGGCGGCGGTGGTCGAGATGATCATCCGCGTGCTGCCCGAGGTCGCCGGCAAGATCAGCGAACCGCTCTCGAAGACCGAGAAGATGGTCATCATCAACTCCGGCAGCGGCGTGGGCGGCGGCGCGAGCAAGCTGACGGGAGACGTAACGCAGATCGTGGCCCAACTTCCGCCGATCATCGAGAGCCTCACCGGCATCAAGTTCGAGAAACTGCTCGAACAGGTGCCCGGGCTGAAGAAGACGATGGAGAAGAGCGATACAGGAGACAAACAAAAGTAACCAAGGAGTCGCATGAGCTGCATGTTTGCTTCGATTGGAGCGGGTATATTCGGGCTGCTGGTGTTTCTGGTGATGGCAGCCTTCGGCCTCGCGTGCTTCGCGTTCTGGCTCTGGATGCTGGTCCACGCCATCACCAACAAGGGCATCGCGGACACGGAGAAGATTGTGTGGGTAATCGTGATAATCTTCCTCCCGTTCGTTGGCTCGCTGATCTATTTCTTTGTGGGCCGCCCCAAAGCGACCGGGTAGCGGCCTGACCCGGGGCGGATGCCATAGACCTTTGTCACCATGCGCCTGTTCGAAGCCATCGTTGACGCCAACCACCGCGCGCTGGCCGGTGATGAGCACGCCGGCTTGCACCCGGCAGAGTTCGAGAGCGAGCTGCCGGTGGTGGCGCTGACGTGCATAGACGTGCGGCTCAATCCGCTGCTGCCCGAGGTGCTCGGGGTTCCCAAGGAGCAGTTCATCTGGCTGCGCAACGCGGGGAACATCATCAGCGGGCCGCTGAGCAGCACCATGCGCTCCCTGGCTCTCGCGTGCGTGATAAAGGGCGGCAAGGACATCGCCATCATCGGGCACACCGATTGTCAGGTCGGCAAGACGACGACGATGGAGTTGATCGAAGGGTTTCGCGCGCTGGGGGTCGAGCGGCAATCGCTGCCCGCCAACGTGAACGAGTTCTTCGGTATGTTCGCCAGCGAGCGGGCCAACGTCCTCAAGGCCGTCGATACCGTCCGCCACAGCCCGCTCATTGGGCCAAAGATTCCCGTGCACGGTTTGCTGGTCGATATTGAGACCGGCAAGGTCGAATGGCTCGTCAACGGCTACCAAACGCTGGACACTATGGCAGCGGGACTGAACGAGGCCACGACCCCCGCCGGCCATGCGCTGGATGCAATGAAGTCGCTCACGGATTTCGAGATCGGCGGGCTCAAGTTCCCCGAAGCGAAGATCGGCGAGACGGTTGCCAAAGCGGAAGACTGGCTTTCAGGCAAGGTGCACGAACTCGGGAGCAAGCCGCCGCTGGTCGCGCCGGCCGCGAACCCTGCCGTGCCCCCGGAGATTCCGTTGCTCCATGCTTCGGTCAAGTCGTGGCTTCGGGAGAAGGAACACGCGAAGCCCGCCGCGCCTCCGAAGCTGCCGTTGCCGCCGCCGGTGCGGCCCAGGCTTAGCTTCAAGAAAGGACCCAAGTGACCGATCAGGCCACGAAGCCCCGTCGGGGCTGTTTTTTCTATGGATGCATCACCGGGCTGGTGTTGCTGATGATCGTGTTGGGGGCGTTAATGGTCGGGCTGCACTACTTGAAGAAGATGGTCAACCAGTACACCGACTCCCGGCCTATGGAGCTGCCGACGGTCCAGATGTCGCAGGAGGAGATCGACAAATTGAACCAGCGCTTCCAGGCGTTCCAGCAAGCGGTTCGCGAGCAGCGACCCGCCAAGCCGCAGGAGTTGACCGCCGACGATATTAACGCGCTGATAGCCAGCGGCCCGGAGCAGCAGGCTCTGAAGGGCAAGTTCTATGTCAGCCTGGAAAGCGACCAGTTAAAGGCCGAGGTGAGTGTGCCGCTGCAAGAAGTCGGTTTCGGCATGTTCAAAGGCCGATACTTGAACGGCAGCGCAACTTTTGGCCTGTCCTTCCGCAATGGCGCGCTCTCAGTCACGCCGCAGACGATTAACGTCAAGGGGAAACCGCTGCCGGAAACGTTTATGCAGGAAATCCGCCAGCAGAACCTGGCCGCGAAGTTAGCCGCCGAACCGGGCGCCGCCGCCGTGCTGCAAGGACTTCAGGACATCCAGATCAAAGAGGGCAAGCTGGTTCTCGTGCCCAAAGAAAAGAAGTGACCGGGGCACCCGAACCGATCATGTGCCCAGCAGTTGTTGCACTGAAATCCCCCGCAAGTCGAACAGCCGCCGAATAGCGTCCTCAATCAGGTTGTTCGGACAAGAGGCGCCCGCGGTGATCCCCACCGTGATTTTGCCCGAAGGGAGCCAATTGCTCGTCTCGATTTCCTCGTGCCTGTCCTGATCGTAATGGAGAATCAACCGGTCCGACCTCATCTTGGCGGCATTCTTGATAAAGTAGGTCGGCAGCTTCGCCTCGCCCATTTCAGCAAGGTGTGAAGTATTCGAGGAATTGTATCCGCCAATCACCAGCAACAGGTCGATCGGCTCCTGCAACAGTTTCTCCAGGGCGTCCTGCCGATCCTGCGTCGCCCCGCAAATCGTGTCGAAGAAACGAAAGTGCCGGTCGATTTCGGCCTCGCCGTATTTCTGCACCATGGCCCGGCGCAACCGCCGCTGCACTTCTTCCGTCTCGCCGCGGAGCATGGTGGTTTGATTCGCGACCCCGATGGCTTGCAGATGCACACCAGGATCGAAGCCGTCGGAATACGCGCCTTTGAATTTCTCCAGGAAGGCCGCCTTGTCGCCGCCGTTGACCAGATAGTCGCAAACGTAGTCCGTTTCGGCCAGCGTGAACACGACCAGGTAATGCCCGCCGCCGCTGGCCATCGCCTGCGAACTGGTCGCCTTGGTCTCTTCATGCCAGGCTTTGCCGTGAATGATGCTGGTGACCTTGTCTTTGGAGTACTGCCGCACGCGCTTCCAAACGCTCATCACGTCCCCGCAGGTCGTATCTACGAACCGGCAGCCTTTGGCCTCGAGTTGCTGCCGCATCGACACCTCCGTCCCGAAGGCGGGAATGATGACGATGTCGTCTTTCTTCAAGTCCGCAATGTCGGCGTCCTTCTCTTTGCCGGACAGGAACTTGATGCCCATCGCGCGGATTTGGTCGTTGACCTCCGGGTTGTGGATGATTTCGCCGAGAATATAAATCGGCTGCTGCGGGAAGACTTTGCGCGCGGCATAGGCCAGGTCAATGGCCCGCTCGACGCCGTAGCAAAAGCCGAATTGCTTGGCGAGCTTGATGGTCAGATCGCCCGCCGAAAGGACATGCCCGCTGCTCCGGATGCGCTCGACCAGGTCGCTGCGATAATGTGAGAGCACCTGGGCCTGGACCGCCGCCATCACATCAGGGCGGCGGAGGTTGATTTTCTGCGGCGCGGCAAACACTTCGGTTGACATACCTGACCCACAGTAACACGAACCCGCGCCCCGTCCAACAGAAAGGAGGAGCGGACACGGAGTGATGGAGTGGTGAAGTGAGGGGAGGTTGGGGGGGGGGGAGGGCTGCGCTACTTGGCTGCCAATGCTGATTCGATGGCCTGCGTCAATTCCGCTGCGTTGGGCTTGATGCCCGATTCAAATCGTTTCAGGACCTTGCCGTCACGCCCAATGAGAAACTTGCTGAAATTCCATTTGATGTCGCCAGGAAATGAAGAATCCTTGCCGGCCAATGTCAGGTAAAGCGGATGCCGGTTTGGGCCATTGACTTCGATTTTGTCGAACAGCGGGAACGTCACCTGGTACTTTGAGGAACAGAACTGCTTGATTTCCTCGTTCGTTCCAGGCTCTTGACCGCCGAACTGGTTGCAGGGGAACCCAAGGACATAAAAGCCCTTGTCCTTGTATTTCTCGTACAGAGCCTCCAGCCCGGCGTATTGCGGTGTATATCCACATCGCGACGCCACGTTTACGATCAAGAGCACCTTTCCTTTATATGCCTTGAGCGAGGCTGCTTTCCCATCGATGTCCTTGAGTGAAATGTCGTAAATCTTGTCGGCGGCATGGGCACACACCACCTGCAAAAGCAGCAACGCAGAAAGCATCAAGAGTATTTTCATGGGGGAAGATGGACGTGGTTGCCTCATTCGTCAAATTATGGGCAGCCCTTTTGGCAAACCGTCGCTTGCTCTCCAAACCCGCTGAACTGCTCAGGCTGCGTGGCGAAGTGCGCCTCCTGCGGCAGCGAACCAACGAACTGGGAAGACAGCTTCAAGCCGCCCAGCGAGCGAGCCTGGCGCACGGGTTTGCCCGTGCAAACAAACTTTCCCAGAGGGTCCTGGGCCTTTGCCGGTTATGGCACACCCGAGGCGGCGTATCAATCCATCCTGTGGGCCAAGGGCAATGGGGATGTGAACAGGCGCCGTGGCCCGTTTCCGACAGCCGTAGTTGTGCCAGGGCTGCCCGCATGTACATGTGGTGTCAGAAATGTTCAAAAATGCAATTTTGTTGTTGACCCCTTCGCAAAGCATGTTAATAATCCGTTGAACAATTGATTATCTGAATGCCTATGAGCGCTAAATCTTGTTTGTACCTGGCCGCCTTGTTGATCTCCACCTGCCTTTCCGTTCAAGCCGGCTTGCCCATCATAGTTGCATCGGATAGCGCCAATAACGTGCAATACGCACCACAGCCGAACCACAACTGGTCGCCCATCAATGGCGGGTTTGGTTACAATGTTTGGACGCCCCTGGCCGATACCGGCGGCGGCGGCACCTACATGGAAGGCGTGGGCGTGAATGGCCGCCAGGTGGACGGGAATTATTCCTTTGCGCTTTATGCGGGCGGCGGGTCGTATGACATTTCCCGCCAGCTAGCCACTCCCATCACCGGGATAGGCGAGTTCGACATTGTCACCCGCTTCGATATCGCGGGCGCCGGACCCAACCTGGTGAATATTCGCGCCGGGAACAATACCAGTGCCTTTAGTGGCGGGGAACTGCTCTCCTTCGGGATCGTCAACGGGAACGAGTTGAGCTATACGGATGGCTCGGGTTTTAACCTCCTGCCTTCGGGCGAGGCGCGCGGCAGCGTCTGGAGCTGGAACGTTGATTTCAACTCGACGGCGGGCACCTATTCGCTCTCCGTCACGAACTTAGGCGGAGGGTACGCGGCGACCGTCAGTGGCAGTTTGGAAGCCAGCGGGACGAGCGTTGACTCGTTCGCGGTGATCAATTCCAGTACCGGCAACAACCAGAACGTAGTCTTTGACCTTCCGACGTTCAGCGTCTCGGAGGTTCCGGAACCGTCAATTTTGTCGCTCGTGGGTTTAGGCCTGGCAGCCCTGCTCTGCGCTCGTCGGCGCAGTTAAATCCCTGGCCGGTTTCTTCCCAGCCCCGCCTCTGCGCGCCTTGCCGCTTGGCCGCGCCTCGGGGGGGAACTCTGGCGGTATTATGCTCTCGTGCCATTGTTGGCCCTTGGCCCTGGGTGCCACCCTGTAAACAGTCACACCGCATCCACGGTCCATTATATGGACAGTACAGCATAGAACACGCGGAGTCAAAGCGGATTTGTCCGAAGTTATTCACCGGCCTGTTCACAGCGGACGCGGGAGACCGGCAATCTCCCTGCAAGCAGAAGATTGCGGCGGAGGGCTGAGCGCCGTCCGGCCATTTCCTCATGTAACCCATTTAACCTTAGAAATGCGCTGGGGACTTGCAAGATTGCACGAAATGCCCGCAAACGCGCATATTTGATGACTGATTCACTTACAAATTCATGTTTTGGGCAGTCTGAGGCGCTCCAACTT
>JBEKJO010000147.1:0-15420 GCA_050011195.1 Verrucomicrobiota bacterium
CCTTCCGAAGGGGAGAGGGTCGGGGAGAGGGGTCCGTCTTTGCCTTGGGGTTCAGGGGTAGGGGTTCCTACTGATTCCTACCGAGTTCCATTGCGAAGTGGTATTATATCCTTGATGGCCTTGGCGCGCCGCCTCTGCGGAACCCTGCTGGCTCTGCTGTTCCTCGCTTGGGGTGGACTCGCCAGCCGTGCGGAAGACTCCCTGGGACAGTGGATACTGGTAACCCCGCCCGATTTCCGACCCGCACTGGCCCCGCTCATCGAACATCGCCAGACGGAAGGATTCAAGGTCGTGGTGCTCGAAACGACCGATGTCCTGGACCAGAAACAACTGCATGAATGCGACGGCACCCCCCTCCAGGCGCGACTCAACCAATTGTTCCAGCATCACCACGGCCGCAGCTACCTTTTACTGGCAGGGATTTCCGGCACGGCGGGCCTGACCAACGCGGAGAACATAATTGCGCCCTCGCTGCGCGGCGCCATTGGCCGAATGAAAGGAGAACCCAGCGATTCCGGTTACGGACTTCCGGGCAAGGATGGAATGCCGGCCGTTCCCGTTGGCCGCTTCCCGGCGCGAACCGCAGACGAACTCCGTGCCCTGGTCCAAAAAACCTTAGCCTTCGAGCAGGACCTGCAGCCCGCTCCGTGGCGAAACCGCTTGCTCCTGCTGCTCGGCAATCCGGGCGGCGGGCCGTTGGCGGAGTTGTTCTTCCGGCAGAGCCTCGAAACTCATCTTGCCTCCCTTCATCCCTCCTGGGAAATGAGGACCATCTTCAATGTGGCTTCGTCTCCCTATTACCTTCCGCGGCCCCTGGATCGCCAGACGGCTCTCCGCTACCTTCAGGACGGAGACCTCTTCTCGATTTACCTTGGACATTCGGGCGCTGCGGGCCTCGGACTCGATACCCGGTTCATACCCCGCAAGGATTGGGCCAGCCTGACCATCCCGCAGGGCTGCGGGCCATTCTTCACCTGTGGTTGTTTTGCCTGCCAATCCAACGCCAAGGGCGATGGTTACGGCCTGGCCGCGATCCGCAACCCCGCCGGCCCGGTCGCCGTTATCGGCGCGAGCGGCGAAAGCTACAGTGCTCCCGGTCAACTGGCGGTCGAGGGCCTCCTCAGTTCCCTGACGCAGCCTCCGTTTCATTCGCGGCTGGCCGACTACTGGCTGGCCATTCAGGCCGGCCTCGCGCGCGGCACAATGGACCCGGCCACGTTCGCTCTCCTCGACATGGCCGACGGCACTGAAGGCAAAGTGCCCCTCGCCACCCAACGGCGCGAACACCTCGAAATGTGGATGCTCTTGGGTGACCCGGCTCTGCGGCTGCCAATCGTGCCGGTGGACATCCCGCTTAAGATTGCCCAACCCGTCACCGCCGGCAAATCCTTCGCCGTCAGCGGGGTTCTTCCAGGTCGGCTGAAGGGCGCCACGGTTCACCTTGCCCTGGAGCGGCCCCTGAACTCCGCGCCTCTCGATTTGGAGAAACTGCCCCCCGATTCTCCCGAGAATCAGGATGCGCGCGAACGCGCGTTTATGACGAATCATCAACGCGCCAACTCGTTCGTCCTCGCCTCAGCCGACGCAACTGCCTCGGGTATTCGCTTTGCTGGTTTGCTGGAAATGCCTGCCCATTTGCCGTGGACGAACCTTGTCTGCCGGGCCTCGGCCACGCTATCAAACGAAACCGGCCTTGGAGTCATCACCGTGCCGGTAAACGCCGCCGCCGCCGCAAATCAAACCCATTGATCCAGTGTATCATCTTGCTCGTAATCCACGATCCTGCCGTTCTTAATCTTAATCTTGCAAGTAATCTTAATCTCTCCGTTTCGATCTCGCCCCGGCGGTGCCAGCGCCTCTGCCCCCTTGCGTGAGGTCTTGCCTTTCCCCGACTGCCCCTCACTGGCACTTCACGCCCACGCGGTAGAAGAAAGGCCCAGCCCCAACGGCGTTGGTGTCGGTGTAGGTGGTGGTGCCCGCCTGCCCGATAATGTTTGTGGCGATCAGCGCGAAGGGAGACCCCAGATTCGTGCTGCGCTCCAGGAAATAATTCACCGCCGCCACGCTCTGCCAAGTCACCGTCGCATTGGTGCCGGCGGGTGCCGCCGAGAGCAGGCGCAACACCGAGAGCGCATTGGTGGGATTGGTGCCGCATACCCACTCCTGCCAATTGTTCATGCCATCGTGGTCCGGGTCGGCAAAATCCGCCGAGCCGTCTGTGGGGAAGCCGTATTGCTGGAGCCAGGCGTACGAAATCATCGAACCGATGCCTTGGTATTCGTAAGCCCCGATGTCCACCGTGCCGCTCACGATGCGCGGGTTGCCGTCCAAGTCGGTGCCAGTCGTCACGTAGGCGTTGTTCCCGGCATTGATGCACGGGGAGTTGGATTGCAGGCGCAGGCTGCCGCCAATGAACAAAGGCGCATTCGTGATGTTGCCCACCCCGCCGGATTCTGGCGTCGTGCAGCAGTAGTTCAAGGTGCCGCCCCAATATACGTTATAATTCGCGCCGTCGTTTGCCGAGTTGAAATAAGCAATGCAGTTGCAAAGCGTGCTAGTGCACGCCCCGCCGCCGGCGCTGTAAGCCGAATTGCCGGTCAACGTGCAATTGTAGAGCGTGCCGAAACACGCCCCCCCGCCATAATTGGTGGCCGAGTTGCCGTTCAGCGCGCAGTTGTAGAGCGTGCTGCTATACGCCGCCCCGCCGGAAAGGCTGGCCAGGTTGTTGCTCAGCGCGCAGTTGTAGAGTGTGCCAAAGGCTGCCCCGCCGCCGTCTGCAGACCAGTTGCCGCTCAGCGTGCAGTTATACAGCGTGCCATAAAACGTGCCGCCGCCATAATAGCTGGCCGAATTCCCAGTCGGCGTGCAATGGTACAGCGTGCTGGAGTAAGCCCCGCCGCCCCAAGTGGCCGAATTGCCGGTGAGCGTGCAATTGGAGAGCGTGCCGGCATATGCGCCGCCGCCATAATCGCTGGCCGAATTGCCGGTCAGCGTGCAGTTGTACAGCGTGCTACTATACGCCCCACCGCCGTTGCTAGCCGGGTTGCCGCTCAGCGTGCAGTTGTACAGCGTGCTATTATACGCCCCACCGCCGGAGGCAGCCGAATTACCGCTCAACGTGCAGCTATAGAGCGTGGCACTATACGCCCCGCCGCCCAGGTAAGTGGCCGGGTTTGTGCAAAGCGTGCAGTTGTAGAGCGTGCCACCATACGCTCCGCCGCCGGAACCCTGGACTCCGTTGGCCCAGTTGCCCGTCAGCGTGCAGTTGGTGAGCGAGGCATTTGCGGAGGCGCACCACACCCCGCCCCCGTCGCCATTGGTATATCCGTTAACCAGAGTGAACCCGGTCAGGCTCGCACCGTCGGCCAGAGAGGCGCACCGATTCGTGCCACCGCCATTGATCGCGGTGAACTGCGGGCCGTTGACGCTCAGCAGCGTCAGCGGCTTGTCCACCTCGATTCGGTTCCCATCTCTTCCGCCGCAGGCATAGACCCCGTTGGTCACTACTACCCACATCAGGTCTCCCTGTGCCGTCGCATCTATCGCATCCTGAATGTTCGTAGCCGCCGTGGCCCAGGAAACGTAAGGCGGCTGGGGATTGGCGCTGGCAGCGGCGACGTAATACACAGGATTCACTACCACATGGATGGTCACACTCGCGCCGACTCCCTCTGGATAGCTGTCGTTAAACACCCATAGCGCCACCAGAAAATCCCCACCCTCGGTCCAGACATGCGTGGCATAGGGCTGGTTGATGGCCACATCAGCGTCCCCAAATTCCCACACGCTCTCAGTCGTTTGCCCCTCAATCACCGCCGTTAAGCTGACCGGATAACCCACCGTCACGTTTGTGTAATTGGCCAGCACGCTCACCGTCAGCGGCCCGTTCACGGCTCCCGCGTAGTATTCATCGCAGCCCATCGACGGTGGATTGCCCCACGGCTCACCGTCAATGTCGGTGCCGCTTGCGTAAGACCCGCTGCCCGCCCCGCGGCATGGAGAATTCGCGCTCAGGTGGCTGGCGCTGGCCAGTTGGGGGTCGAGGGCGATGTTGCCGACGCCATTGGTTGGGAGCGGTGTCGTGCAACAGTAGTTCAAGGTGCTCTCGTAATAGTTCCCGCCGTTGGTCGCCAGGCCGTTGCTCTCCGTGTTGAAATAGACGATGCAATTGTAGAGCGTGGCCATAAGAGCCCCGCCACCACCGCCAGCCGAATTGCCGGTCAGCGTGCAGTTATAGAGCGTGCCTCCAACCGCCCCGCCGCCGCCGGATGCAGCCCAATTGCCGATCAGCGCACAGCTATAGAGCACGCACTCATTCACCCCGCCGCCGGACCCCTCGAATCCGTAGGCCGCGTTGCCGGTCAGCGTGCAATTGTAAAGCGTGCTCCCAGAGGCCCCTCCACCCGAGCCGAACGGGAAGCCAGTGACGCCGATCGAGTTGTTGCTCAGAGTGCAGTTGTAGAGCGTGCCTCCAACGGCCCCGCCACCCATACCGGCCGAGTTCCCTGCGATCACGCAGTTGGTAAGAAAAGCGTTGGTGGAGGCGCACTCGACACCGCCTCCCGAGCCAAAGATATATCCGTTAGTCAGGCAGAACCCGGTCAGGCTCACTCCGTTGGTCAGGGAGGCGCATTGATTCGTGCCACCACCATTGATCACTGTGAACTGCGGACCGTTGACGCTGAGCAGCGCCAGCGCATTGGTCACCGCCAACCCGCCGCCATACACTCCGTTTGTCACCAGCACCGTATCCCCCCCCGCCGCCGCGCCCACCGCCTGCGCGATGCTCGTGGCTGCCGTGGCCCAGTTGGTGTAAGGCGGCGTCGGGTTCACGCTCGCCGCTGAGACATACAGCGTGGCAGCCGAGAGGTTGGAAGCCGTCAGCAGCAGGATGCCGATCCATAGCTGTTCCAGTCCAAGCCTTCCAGCGGGGCCACGGACTTGAGCAGCCCCGCCCGCACTGGGTTCAATTGAATCTAGTCGCATACTTGAGCCTTGGTTTCCGTAGCAAGCTGACCCGCTCCGGGACGTGACCTTATCATTGACACCTTTTGGTATTGGCGATTGATTTGGCTTCTTGCCCACGACCCACGTGGGCCGTTTCCGTGATTCTCTTCCTGCTCCACAGGTTTGCAAGTCTTTTTACACCCCGTTCGCAGTTTTGTGTTTACCCCGTTCATCGCACGATACGGACAGCCGACCACGCAACACGCGCCGGCTCGCCGAACTCGTCCACGTAATTCTTTGTAATGTCCCATGTATCCCCCTCGGAACCGCCCTGCCCCCCAAAGGAGTTGCCCTCATTTCGGCGGGTGCGGCTGCCCCGGCGGCCAAACCAAAGGGCCGGAGGTACGCCGTAACGGCCCCCAAACGGCCCCCTGAGCAATCCCGGAGCGCCACGGCGGTTTCCAGGCATGTTTCTCTGATGTTCCTCCTATGTCCCTCCCATGTTCCAGTGATGTTCCTGGCTTCCAAACCCGTCTTTCTACTGCCCTGCCGCCGGGCCAAGCACCAAAGGCTCACAGCCCCGCAGGTCGGGATCGCCCTTGCGTCCTCGTTTCCGCCGCCCGGCCCCCGAGGCGGGCACCAGTGCGGTCCATCCGTCGAGCGGCAGCGCGTCCTGCAATACTGGTGCCCCATATACAACATCGCAGAAGACTTGTCAAGCAGAGATTTGAGTACTTGCAAGAAATGTGGCC
Organism: Verrucomicrobiota bacterium; assembly: GCA_050011195.1. GTDB lineage: Bacteria > Verrucomicrobiota > Verrucomicrobiia > Limisphaerales > UBA8199 > PALSA-1440. Next base: position 5,700 of record JBEKJO010000147.1, read on the forward strand.
CCACCGTTTCAAGCTTCCCAAATGCGCCGGAAAACCCGATGATTTGCCCCGCATGAGCACCGCATATCAAATTGTCGTTTGTGGCTCCGTTGTGCCGGACCCGCTCCAAACCTTGGAACCGGTGACCGGCCCGACCGGCCCCGCGTTGAAGAATGAAATGATGCTCCCTGCCATCCTGGACCCCTGGGCCAGCCACGCGCTCTATGAGGCCGCCCATCTGGCGAAGAACGCGCCCGGCAGCAAAGTCTGGCTGGTCAGCCTTGGTCCCAAAGCCAAGCTCCAGCAAGTGATGATGACCGTCGCCCAAAAGGCGCCTTTCGAACTCATCGCCCTCGACGGCCCGGCCAGCGGGTTTACCGAGGCCGCGGAAGTCGCTGCTGCGCTCGCCGAGGCCATTCAGGGCATCCCGGGGCTGGATCGCTCGAAACTGCTCCTGTTTGGCGGCTGGGAATCCGCCTCCCGTGGCGCAAGCGCGACGATGCAAATGGTGGCCGAACGCCTCGGCGTCCTCGACCAGTTCCAGGGTGTGGACGAACTCAAAGTGAATGGCGACGGCTCGCTCGAAATCCTCGAACGCATTGAAGGCGGCAAGCACCAGGTTTCACGCTGTGCCGGCCCCCCTGCCCTGCTCGGCTGGGCTACCGGCAATCTGCCGGAGCCTAAGAACAATCCGCAGGTGGGCATGGTCAACATGCGCACCGTAATGCCCGCGCTCCAAGAGGCGAAGCCCACGAAGCTCTCCGGCGAAGGGCTGGCCTTCGCCAGCGTCTCACTGCCCAGGCAATTGCGCGAAACCAAGATCGTAAAAGACAAATCCCCAGACGACATCGCGCGCGAAATCGTCGAATGGATAAGGCAGTGACAAGAAACCCTGGGGTATTGGAGTTTTGGAGTGCTGGAGTAATGGGCCAGGCATTCGAGATTTCCCATCGCTCCAATACTCCAGCACTCCATCACTCCGTTTCCTCAGAACTCCACCACTCCATCACTCCAGTTCTCCACCACTCCCTGTTATTCTCCTATGGAAACAATTCTTCTCCTGGCAAACAGCGAAGCCGATGGCGCTCTCGCACGCCCCTCGTTCGAGGCGCTTGGCGCGGCCAAAACCTTGGCCGCCGGCCTGCCCGGGTCGAAGCTGGTCATCGGGCTTGTTGGCCAATCCGTTCAGCCCGCCGCCGACAGCGTCGCCACTTGCGGGGCAACTGCTTTTCTGGGCGTCGCAGGCGCAGACTTCGCACCCTCGCGTTACGCTACCGACGCCGCGGCCGCGGAAGCCCTTGCCAGGGCCGCCCAGGCTACCGTCATCCTTGCCCCGGCGACCTCTCGCTGGAATCGCGTCCTGCCGGGCGTGGCCCAGCGCCTTGGCGGACGCGCGGATACGCACGTCACCGGCCTTTCTGCACACAACGGCAAGCTGTCAATCAATCGCTGGTATTATCGGCAACGCATGGAGGCTGTCCTCCAGCGCACCCAGCGACCCTGGGTCATCCTCATTGAGCCCGGCACCCAACCCGCCTGGCAAGGTCAACCCGGGACCGCCACCGTCCAAACCGTCCCCGTGAACGTGCCGGAGACCTGCAAGCGCACCACGGTGCTGGGCGCGCGGGAACTCGCTGCCGACGCCCAAACCATTCGCTCCGACGCCGCTTTGCTGCTGGTCGCCGGGGCCGGTTGGACCAAGAAACAGGCCGATGGCCAGGCGCATGTGAAGGACGCGGAGAAGCTGATCTTCGATTGCCTGAAGCTTGCGCGCGCCTCCCTCGGCAGCAGCAAATCACTGGTGGATTTGGGCGGCGAGGGCCAGGCCGTCCTTTCGTTCCTCACGCACCTGAACCAAATCGGCCAGACCGGCTCCACCCCGCGTCATCCGAAAGGTCTGGCAACCTGCTGCCATGGCGAAGAGCCCCACACGGTGGGCTGGCGCTTCATCAATGAGCGCCGCGCCATCAACCTCGATCCCAACTGCGGTTGGGCGCGCCGCAAAGCCGACGTGCTCTATGTGGCCGACGCCTTCGCCGTCATGGCCCGGGTCAATCAGTTGCTCGCCGCAAACGCAGGCGCCTAAGAAAGGCTGTCCCCACAGTTATTGCCTTCCCATGAACCCGCCGTTCTTAATCCTAATCCTGCTCGTAATCTTAATCGGGTCCTGGCCCCAATGCGCGGGCAAAAGACCGTGGAGGCTGAGCGCAAACATGCTATAGTACGGTTTATGTTTCAGTGTAGTTGATTGAATTAGGCCCAACATCTGCTCCAATTTCCGCCCGCATGGACGCCGCCGAACGCGAAATCTACCAATACCTCAAGTCGCGACGACCGAAGTCCATCGCCGCCCGCGACATCAACCGGCATGTCGGCGGCAGGCGAAAATTCCGCTATAACTCCGACTGGGCCAGGCCGGCGCTGCTTCGCATGGTTGAGCGAGGCATTCTCGAAACTGACGCCGAGGGCTGTTACCGCCTCAAGCCCATCCCGCAGAAGGACACCAAAGGCAAGCGTTGGGCCTCGCCTGAAATCGCCGAAATCCTCAGAGCCAGCGGCAAGGCGTTCGACAACCTGATGACCTCCGAGAACGAAGACGAATACTACGATAAACTGTAGCCGGAACGCGCGGGTTAGCCCCTTCCTCCGCCCGTCCCCATTCAACGCTCCTCCGCCAGGACTCGCACGGGACCGAGCAACCCGGAATCCAGCAGCGGGGTATCCTTGGTCAGCTTGCGGATATTCGTCCGCGTAAACCGTTTCTCGGGCGCTAAGAACTGATCGCCAATGATGCGATTAGGCCAGAAGTTCACGACTTCGATTTCCAGGTCGTTTCCGGCGGGCTTGATCGCATCGGTCACATCCACGCGGAACGGCATCGCCCACAGGATGCCCAGCTTCTTTCCGTTCAGGCGCACCTCAGCCAGATTCTTCACATCGCCCAGGTCGAGCGTCAGACGCTGGCCCGGCCGGCGCAACGTCTCGGGCAAGTCGAACGTCTTGCGATAGGTGGCCGTGCCCGAGAAATACTTGATGCCTTCCTCCGGGCGCTGAGTCCAACTGACTAGCTGGTCGAACACTGCCGATTCCGGTCCGCCCCATTTGGGATCGAACTGAACGGTCCACGGACCGGTGATCTCGTGCGGCGTGGCGAAGGTCGGGAAGTTCCGCCCCGAAGCCATAATAGCAGCATGTGCGAGAGGTCTGCGAAACACGACAAACATTGACCCATACGGCGCAAACTGGAGTGGCAAAGTGGTCCGCCCGTCCGTCTGCGAGCAGACCGCAGCCGGGCGCATGACCCCGCTGACCGGGTCCCATAACTCGGGCGATTTGCCCGTCACGCGGAACATGCAACCCGCCTCCTCCCAGCGAGCCGTTCGGTTGGCGACGAAGTAGATGTCGGCGTCGCCCGCGGCTCGATGTATGTAGTCGAGGACGGTCGCGGGCTGAGAGTCCTGGGCTGAGGATTGAGGTCGCAGGGTGTACTCGAAGTCGGGCTTCAAGCCGTCGGCCCCCAGCACTTCACGCGCTGTCTTTCCATAAATCACGCGCCCCTTGCCCAAACTCCGTTGAACAGGTGCAGTGTTGGGCTGCCGCCCCTCCGGGACGCTCGCCGCATGGCTCCTGTCGTTCCCTTCACTCCAAAACTCCGTCACTCCATCACTCCCTTTTTCTTCCCCCCAAAGTTCGTTCGCCAGCCGCCCGACTTCTGTGTCGCATTGCGGATAGCCGGTGAGGCTGTGGGTCTGTGTCGGTTTTGGCCCAATAACCGTCGCGCCGGCTTTGATGAGTGCCTCCAGTTTGCGCAGGACGGCCAGCGAGATGCTCGTGCGGTTAGGCAATACCAACACGCGATAGCTCATGCCGTCCGGCAACATGATGCGCCCCCCGCTCACGGACATGCGCGTCAGGAGAACTTCCTCGGTGGCCACATCGTAATCGTAGCCGGGCAGCACCCGTGCCGGGTCGCTGCGCTTGAGCTGCGCGAAGTTTGGCACGTGGTCGCCGTAGTAGTAGCAGGCATCGGCGACGAACAGGCCCTGCTGTAGCAGGAACTGGCAGCGATTGATGTAGCTCAGGAAAGGGGCGGACTTCGGCCACCACGTCGTGTTCGGATTGAAATGCGTGCCGGCAAAATATTGCTGCCCCGGCACGCCCATCTCCGCCGGGGAGCAGACGAAGGCGTGCCACACCAGCAGGTTCAGGCCCTCGCACGCGGCCTGGTCAAAGGCCGGTTTCAGATTCTCCGAAAGCGACTCCTGCCAATGAGGCCCGATGTCCGTGAAGCCTTCCCCCACCACCAGGCGGTGGCCGTAGGTGTGCGCGGCGGAGGCCGGCTGCTTCACGAAGAATCGGTTCGTGTCGCCAATGCGATGCGTCCATGACCAGGCCCAGAACTCGGACATCGGCGCGTCGTCCATGCCGAGGCAGCGCTGGGCGTCAATCGGCACGGCATGGGGGCCGCCGGACTCGGGATGAATCTCCAACCCATGCCGGTGCGCGCGGTCGCGAAAGAGGCGGTAGTGATTGTCTATCGCGAGGTCGCCGAGCGTCTTGCGGAAGTCGTGCAGGAAGCGATTGCTGATCGGGCGCGAGTCCACGATGCGGCCGGCCAGGACCAGGAAGAACGGAAGCGGGTCATAGCCGCGGCGCTGACGAAACTCGTCGCGCAGCGTGGGCGTCCAGTTGAGCGGCTCGACCTCCCAACTGTCCGTGTGCAGATACTTGAGCGTGCGCCCCGCCAACGGACCGGCATCAGCAATGAGCGGTTCCACCACCGCGTCCCAGTAGCGCTGGAATGCGCCCGCATCCAGCACGTCCAACGCATAGCCCTGCCAACCGTCGCTGCATGTCGAGACGCGGGAATGGTCGCCGATGGTGCAGCCAAAACGCAGAATCTGCCACATGCCAGCCGGCACGTCCCAGCGCAAGATGCCATCCTTCGAGAGCTTTGCCGTCAGGTCCAACACGTCTGCCGAGAGAGTGTCTTCTTCTCCGGCTTCGGCGGGGAACTCCTCGAACAGCGGCGCGGTATCCGGCGCGGAGGAGTGCAGCGGGCTGTACATCGCCTTCTGTGCCCAGTTTCGGATGGGCTTATGGGGAGAGCGTGACGGAAGCGAAGCCGGAGTCCTGACCTGATACGCCACCACGGCAATGTCGCGATAGAACCCGTCGCGGGTCTTGGGCATCGGCAACGCCTGATTGAACTCCGCCGGGCCGTTTGTCAGTGTCTCCGACCAGGCCAGCTTCTTGGCCGCGTCTTCGGCTTTGACCATCGGCCCGCCTAAATTCCACCCGCTCAGTATATTCAAGCTCATCTCCAGGCCAAGGCGATCCGCCTCGCGCAGGGCATGCTTGTAAAGCTCGCGCCACTCGGGCGTGAAGAAGGTAGGCCCGTGCGGCACCCGGTCGTTGCCGTCCTGCTCCGCCCCGCCGGCATCGGTGATAATCGCCCCGCCGAAGCCCTTGGCTTTCATCTCCTCCAGGTCGCGGGTGATAGCGGCCTCGGTCACATTGCCGTTAAGCCACCACCAATAAGCGCGCAACCGGGCGCTGTTCGGCGGATTGGCAAAGCCCTGCGCCAACTCGTCGGTTTGCGCCGCGCCAACCCAGCTACCTGGAATGCCGGTCTGGGCCAGCACGTCAAATATAATCGCGCAGACAACCGCCAGCGCTCTGCGAGCAACCACACCTCTGACAATCATATTCATTGGATAAGCAGTTCGAACTGTTGCGGCTTTTCATTGCCGAGTGTGCGCTTGAATTCAATTCTTCCTGCGCCATCGGCCTCGAATAAGCCGGCCTTTCGCCCGTCGCAGTGCAAGTTGTAAACGGCGTGAGGTTGCAGATCCGACACCAGATGCCGCACCATCAGGCCGCGCCCGGCACACGACTCAACCCACTTTCGCGGTTCAGTCGAGCTGGCCGGCCAGGCTTCGATCCCGATTTCCACTAGCGTGCGGCGCGAGCGAGTCACCGACAGCGCCGGCGCACTCCGGCTGCCCGGAAAGAATTCGGCGGTATCGCCCTGGACGTTCAGGGCAAACGGCCCGGCATCCCGCACCGCAAACTCCTCTGTCGTCATGCCTGAGCCGCGCGTGCTCAGGTCAATCACATACGATTGGTTGCGCAGATAGTAGCGAAGCTGAGTCCCGTCAAGCTCAGCGGTCAGGTGCGGCTCAAGATAAAGCCGGTTGTGCTTCGGCTGGATTCCGTAAATGTCGCGATACAGCCCTACGACGGTCATGCAGTTGCCCGCCAAGATGTCCTCGCCCGTGCCGCGTTGCGACTTGCGCTCGTAGCGCTGGAAGGACAGCCCATCTGCCTCGTATTTCTCCAGTATGTTTTTGACATACTTGACGGCGATCTCCGGCTGGGACTTCGCATAGGCGCGCACCGCCAGTTCGCCCCAGGAAAGGAAAATGTCCCCGTTCTCGTATTTGGGAAAGGGGAAGTTCAACGGATGGCCCTCGCCGGGTTGATAGGGGAAGAAGTTGAGCGGCCAGAAGAACAGGTGCTCTTTCCGCATCTCCGCTTCCATTCGCCGCAGGATTGCCTCCCGCCGTCCGGCATCGTCGCATAGGCCGTAGCCGATTGCCGCCAGGTTCACTGGGGTCACGAGGTTGTTGCCATGGACGGAACCGTCTTTGTCGCGCCAATAGACATACCACTGGTTCTGCGGGTCCCAGAATCCGCCTTCTGCGGTGGTCTTGTTATAGCTCGCCTTCAGCTTCGCGGCGCAACCGCGATACTCCGCCGCGTGAGCGGCATCACCCACCAGTTCCTCCGCATCGGCCCACAGAGTTAAGGCGTAATACAGCTCGGCGTTGACCAGCGCATTCTTGTGCGCGGCCCAGATGACGTCAATCCAATCACTGCCCCGCTGCTGCGTATGCGAGTCGGTCATCATTTCCACCAGCCCGTCTCCCTCCGCGTCGCGGCGCAAGAGGTAACCGAGCACTCGCTCGCAGGCCCCTTTCTGGCCGCGCAGCCAGGCCTGGTCGCCCGTCTGGTCGAACAACTCGGCGACGCAAATCACATAGCACGGCTGCGAATCCAGCAGATAACCCCACTGCGCCTCGTAGTAGCCCTGCGCATCGTAGGTGCCGGGCATGGCATCCCCGGCGTTGTAGCACCAACGGGATTTGACGCGCCCGCTGGCCTCGAGGGCGTAGTCGCGCTCGTAATCGAACGTGGCGGCGCAGTTGCCCAGATAGCCCACGTCGTCGAGGGCAATCCCCATCTGCGAGAACCACTGCTCGTGCAGGCACGTGTAGCCCGTGCGCCAGCCGTTGGCACCGAGGATGCGCCGGTCAATGACGCCGTAACGGCCAATGGTGTTGAGCAACTCGCGGATGCTCCGGCCATTCAAACCTTGAAACGTGCCTCGGCAATAGGCCGCATCATAGTCCAAGGCCTGAAGGGTGTAGCTCGCGCTGATCTTGCCCGGCGCGACCTCGAACGGCGCCCAGAGGTCCTGCCGGGAGGGGAGGAATCGGCGCAGGTTGTGTTTCGGCTGCAGCTCGGCGCCGGTTACGGAGAAGGCAACGGCTTCGATCCCCGAAGGCTGGTGTGAGAATCGCATTGCCATGTGCCCAACCGGCTCGGTGGTAGGGCGTGCTGTCCCCAGCGCGCCGCAAGCATCTGAAGATGTCCCCAATGTGCTGGTTCGCTCGCCCTCGCCCGGCGCGCTGGGGACAGCGCGCCCTACCTTCGGTCGGTCCACATTGGCAATGCGCAGGCAATTGCCGTTCTCCCGGTTCCAGAATGTGACGGTGTCGGCGTGGGCGCCGTAAGTGGCACTGGGGGTCTCCAGATATTTGTTCCAGGCCACTCCGCCGTCGTCCAGCATCCCACCCGTCCAAGTGCTCATATCCTTGAAGTCCCAGCCGGGGAAGTAAGTGTCTTCGAGCCTGCCGCCGGAAAGGTAGTCGCGGTCAATCTGCCAAACGATCCGGTCCGGCTGCACAGTGAACTCCCAAGTCTCTTTCACCTGTACGCCGCCGCCGCCATAAACAATGTCCCGCACCGTAACACTGTTCCGGGAGACAGCCACTTTGGGCGCCGGGATGCCGGAGCGCGTCGTGAACCAGTGGTTGGAAACGAGGATGGCGCTGCACACTCCCGTTTCGGGAGCGACCACCTGCCTCCCGCGCACGATCACCTGATCCAGAAGACATCGCCCGTCATAATTCAGGCGCAGGACGAGATTGCTCCCCGCGTCGGCCATTGTCACCAGCTTGTGGGCCGCATCCTGGACTATGGTGCCGGCGGCGGCGCGGGCGCTCACAGCAAAAACGAAGGCCAGCAGCAGCAGGTGGATAAGCGCGGGCCGAGAGCCGGGAAAGAAACGGCAAGACTTATGATTGATTCGGGGTTGCATTAGTGTCGCAGACGCGAATCGTGGGGAGACAGGGGAGAAGGGTCAAGGGCGAAAGTGGCGGGGGATACAGCAGCCGGATTGCACCGTCCGCAGGGGCGTGTGGCCGGGCGCGCAGGGTCACTCGGGCTGGACGCCAGCGGTCGTGTTCCACGCGGCAATCTGCGCTTGCGTCAGCGTGCGCCAGGTTTTGGATTGGGTGCTCAAGGATTGCCGGGCGGCAAGCTGCGCCGTGCTGCGCGGGTTCGTGGGAATGGCAAGAATGCGGGATACCTGGCCGTAGCGGCCACCCTGGCCGACGACCACGCCGCGTTTGCCTGTGCTGGGAACGTCTAATACTTTCATAACTTTCTCCGTGTAGGAACTTCCTTTAATGCGCGGGTTGAGCGGACGGTCATGCGAACCATCCTGTTCACCCAGTCCGCACAACCGGTAACAGCATTCTACGGCCCACATGCCTGTTTCCGCCTATAAAGCAATAATTAACAACCGAAGTTTGTCTATAATGTTTATTTATTGAGGCAACGCGCCCCACAATGGGGCGTTTTCGCGCTTTACGACTGGCGACTGCCAAAGGCAAGCCCAGCACCGTAGGTGCGGCATCTTTGTAGAAAACCAATCCCAAAAGAAATCCCAGCCCCGTCGGGGCGGCATATTCTGGACATCACCCCTCGTCGTTCTGGAAAATATATCGCGGGTCGTAATCCACGCCGAATTTTTCCAGAAACGCGATGTATTCCTCGCGGAATGATGTCCTGGCATGATGCTTTTGCTGATTCGCAATATAATGAATCACCGCGCCAAGCTGCGACCGTGAATACGAAAAAGCGCCAAAACCCTCCTGCCACGAAAACCTTCCCATCACCCAATGTTTCTGGTTGACGAATTTCGACGAACCGGCTTTCACGTCGCGCATCAAATCTGAAAGTGCCATGTCCGGCTTAATGCCGACCAGCAAGTGCAAGTGATCCGGCATGTTGTTTATGGCGATCAGCTTTTGGTTCTGACCGGAGACAATGCCGGTGATGTACTTTTGAAGTTCGTCGTTGTGTTCTGGCGCAATAAGGTTTTGCCGCCCAGCGACCGCGAACACGACATGGAGATAGATTTGCGTGCAGGTGTTTGCCATGAACCGAAGATGCCGCTCCTGACGGAGCTTGAGAATCTTTTTCTGTCTTGGTTCTACAAAGATTTCACGCCTGCGGCGTTGTCAGGAATAAGCCCAATTCCAGAGAATATCGCGGGGCGGAATGTCCGCGATGGCCACGGTATGGATGTCGCCATGCGGTTTCCCGCCAAAATTGGCTTCGCAGGTGGTTTGCGCCTGCTCGTTCCAATCCGAAGAAAATACGCGCTCAC
>JBEKJO010000148.1:0-15095 GCA_050011195.1 Verrucomicrobiota bacterium
GAGGTTCAGGGCAACGCATTCGCCGGCGCGCGCTTCGGTTGCGTCGTCCCCATAGACCTGCATACGCCGAACATGCCCGGCCAGGCCGGCCGGCAGCAGCGTCAGAGGGTCGCCGATGCGCACCAGGCCGCTGGAGGGGATGCCGGTGATCACCGTCCCCGGGCCGTGGATGGTAAAGACATCTTCGACCCAGACACGGAAAACGCCCGCGCTGGACCGGTCCTCGCAGGCTGTCACCACTTGGTTGAGCGCATCAAAGAAGCCCTCGTAGCCTTCGCCCGTGATGTTCGAGATCGGGGAGATGGGCGCGTTCTCCAGAAACGTCCCTGCGAGGAGGCGGCGCAAGTCCTCGATCACCGAATTGCGCCGCTCGGCTTCCACAAGGTCAATCTTAGTCAAGGCGACCAGCCCATGCCGCAAGCCCATGAGCGAGAGAATGTGCAGGTGCTCGCGCGTTTGCGGCATGATCCCGTCGTCGGCGGCCACCACGAAGATGACCACATCCACGCCATGCGCGCCGGCTACCATGTTGCGGATGAAATCCACGTGGCCCGGCACGTCCACGACTCCCACGATCCGGTCATCAGCCAGCCGGCACGGGGCGAAGCCGAGGTCGATGGTCAGACCGCGCTGTTTCTCCTCCGCGAGCGTGTCGGTTTCGCAACCGGTGAGCAGCTTGACGAGGGCGCTCTTGCCGTGATCCACATGCCCGGCGGTGCCGAGCATGATATTTTTGCGGGGCGCGCTCATGGGTTAGGCCCTAGTGCCAGTTGGAACAATCTTCTCCAATCTCAGACTCCGAATGGTTTCCATCCTCCATTGCTGGTAAAGCTCCAATGATGCGCCATCGCTAATAGCTTTCAGCATTTGCTCGCACTGAGCCGCCTTAGGGAAACACCAGCTTCGTCCATCCTTAACATAACCGTGTATTGCCATCTCCAATTCTTCGGTTGCTTCACCCAAGCGCTGGAGCTTGACCAAACAGCAGGCACTTTGAAAATGTGTGTGATGGTCCGGGTCTGGACGCTGTTGAAGCAGTGCCAAAAAAGCCTCGGTCGTTTCAAGTCGCGTATAATACGACGGCAACACCCGCTTATACATAAGCTGCACAACCCGGTGCATGGAAGCGTCTGCGAGCTCATGGGTCTGACCCGGCCATGAAGCATGTCCGGTCATCTCATCACGAAGACGGTCCCCCCAAGTCAGATAGATAAAATCTGTCGGCGGAACCAAAGACATCGCGCAGCACTCAACATAAAAGTCGCGCCCACCCCAGACGGAATACCACGGGCCAATGAGGTGCAGAATGTCGTCGCAGATTCTAACCAACTTCCGGCTACCATAGCGTTGAAATCCAAATGGCTTCACGACCGGAAGCAGAATCGAAGTCGTTGCGGCTAACAGTGGGTCTTTTGAACGAGTCTTAGGCATCGCGCGCTATGTCGCCTAGCAACCGCCGGGTTGGCGGACGATTCGCCCCAGCGCCGCCGCTATGGCGGGCACCTGCTCCTCGGTGATGGTGCGCAGGTCGAGTCGGACGCGGTCGTCCTCGATGCGGCTGAAGACACATGCCTTATCCAGTCGCAGGCGGCGCGCCAACTCCGCCGCGCTCAGGCCCGGCACGGACACACTCACTATCACGCTGGGGATGGCTTCGGTTGGCAGCGAGCCGCTGCCCAGGTAAGCCACGCTGGCCTCGACGTTCAAGGCAGCCTTCGGCGCGGCTTTGGCAATGGCGTCTGCCAGTGCTTTGGCGCGGCGGCGCAATGCGTCCACCGGCGCGCAAATCATCCGATAGAGCGGATGCTCGCGCCGGAGCAACTCGGGGTCGCGGAACAGGTGCAGCGTGCGCTCCAGCACCATCAGGCAAGTCTTGTCCACCCGCATCGCCCGCATAAGCGGGTGTTTGCGCAGACGCCGGATCAAATCCTTGCGGCCCACGATCACCCCGGCCTGGCTGGCGCCGATGAGCTTGTCCCCGCTGAACAGGACGACATCCGCGCCGGCGGCGATGGACTCGCAGACGGTCGGTTCATGTGGCAAGCCAAACTGCTCCAGGCCGAGCAGCGCCCCCGCGCCAAGGTCGTCAATCAAAGCCAATCCCCGGCTGTGCGCCAGTTCCGCCAGTTCGGCCAGCGGCACTTCGCTGGTGAAGCCGACGACGCGATAGTTGCTGGGATGCACCCGCATGATGGCCGCGGTGTCGGCGGTGACGGCCTTCTGATAATCCTTGAGGTGCGTGCGGTTGGTCGCGCCGACTTCGACCAGGCGGGCCTGGCTCTGGGCCATGACTTCCGGCAGCCGGAACGAGCCGCCAATCTCGATCAGTTGGCCGCGCGAGACGATGACTTCCTTTTGCGCGGCCAGCGCGGCCAGCACCAGCATCGTGGCGGCGGCGTTGTTATTGACCACCGTAGCGGCTTCCGCGCCGGTAAGCTCGATAAGGATGGGTTCGACCAGTTCGTCACGTTCAATCCGCTCGCCGCTCTCGCGGTCCACGGCCAGAGTCGAGTAGCCCTTCAGCTCGGCGAGCATTGAATCCACCACGCTGCCGGGGAAAACCGCCCGGCCCAGGCCCGTGTGGAGGATGATGCCCGTCGCGTTGATCGCCTCGCGGAGACGGGGCGTCGTCGCGCGCTCCAGCAGGGCGGCCGCGCGTGCGAGCACCGCCTCCGCCGTCACCTGCTCGGGTCCGCAGTGGCCGGCGGAATCCGCGAGCAGCTCTTCGCGCACGCCCGCGGCCGCGCCGCGCAGGCAATCCGTCACCAGCGGCAGCGGATGCGTGTTCAGCCACCGGACAGCCGCCGGGGTTTTCAGCAGTTCGGTGATGGGGGGGATGCGTTTGAGCAGCTCCTGTTTCGGTTCCGATGCCATAGTCAGCTCTCCTTCAACCACGCTTTGGCCGGGTTGTCGATGATATTCGGGTGAGCCTCTGCGCAAAAAGCGCCCGGTGACAGACGCCAAGGAGGTGGGGGTGGGGAACCCCGCGGGAAGAAACGTTCTGTCACCGGACTATAGTCTTTATGCCTCACGCGGCCATTTGCAGCAACCCTTCCCTTGCCATTCATTCACCCTTTTTTGCCGCCGACAGGCACGGCGCGTTTTCACTGAGGAAGCGTCGGCGTTTCTGATGGATTGCGCGGGAACGAACCGATGTGGACCACAAGGGAGAAACTGGCGGCAAGCGATTCAGATTGATCCTTGCCTTCCGCACAAATCGGGCTGAACGTCGTTAGCATTGATGGAAGCGCAATGCCCTTTTTGCCATCTTCCGAAGGAACGAGTCTGGATGGAGTCGAAGGACTCGCTGGCGATTCTTGACGGGTTTCCGCTCACCGACGGGCACACGCTGGTGATTCCCAAACGCCACGTGCTGAGCGTCTTTGAATTGCCGCAGCAGCAGTTGAATGATCTGGCGGCGGTGGTTGCCAAGGTCCGCCAGGTTCTGAAAGCCAAGTACCAGCCGGACGGGTTCAATGTGGGGGTCAACGACGGCCTGGCCGCTGGTCAGACGATTGCCCACGCTCATGTTCATGTCATCCCACGCAGGAAGGGCGATGTTCCCGATCCGCGCGGCGGCATTCGTTGGATCATTCCGCAAAAAGCCAAATACTGGTAGCGTCGGCAGTCCAGCCGGTACGAAAAAGCGCACCCGAACAGCGGGTGCGCAGGTTTTACTTTAGACCGGCCTTTGGATGCAGTCCGATTTAACCGGTCCAGCTCTAAAGACGATAATTCCCGCAAAGAGGCAACAACAAAAAACAACAAAAAAACGCACCCTGACGATGAGTATGCCGAGTCAGATATCAGGGCAGGGAACTCGCTTCGCCTCTTTCCGATTAGCAGGAAAGTGACCCCAGCGGGGCTTCGGCTTCAGCGCGCAAGAGCAGCCAGTTTGGGACCCAGGCGCGCCTTGATCCCTGCAAAGCGCTCGGCCGAGACGCAAATCTCGTTATACACCTCGACGAGGTGCTCTCGGGTGACTTTCTCAAAATCCTCTTCTCGCGGCGTCGTGCAGATGCCGCCCAGCTCGACCGCCGCCGGGCTGATCAGCAATTTCTCCTCGCCCTCTTTGAAGTAGAACGACGGGCGGTGCTTGGCCCGGGGGAAGAAGTGGATTCTCCACTCAGCGTTCGTGTAAAACCCGAGGATATTCAACATCGGCTCTTCTCCCGCCGGCCCGCCCTCCTGGAAGACCTCATACAGGGCGCCAAACGCGCGCAAGAGAAGGCCGGCCTCGGGCGACTCGACCGTAATGAATCGCCGGAGATAATTCTCAACGCTGTAGGCGCGCAAGGAGCCAGACTGAACGAGCTGGCGCGCGCGTTTTTCTTTCACGGCGTCATACTCGGCGTCGATCGGCAGAGACGACCGGTTTCCGGCCTGGAAGTGCAGGTGGTCCGGCGCGGAGGCGCCGCATCTCGGCCCGTTGTACAGCACCGTGTAACGGGTTCCCAGTTCCCGCGTCAGGCGCAGCAACGTGGCAAATGAATTGCGAATGAGCTGGGGTGTATGGTGTAGCGATGAGATCGTGAAGTGCTCGGGAAAGATCGGGAACGGATTGCAGAGCATCAGATACTCGCCGTCGCACGGGATGCCCCGCTGGGCGGGAGGCAGGTTGTCCGGGCAGAGGAAGCATTTCCTTTCCTTGATCGAAGTCGCGTCCACCTTCGCTGCGGTCGAGATGAGCCGGCCCGGGTTGAACTGCACTTTGATTTGAAACCCGCCGAAGTCATACACCTTGCTCCGGACGCTCCGGAGAGAGTCGTAACCGGTGCGCAGCATGTCCCATGTTCCCTTCTGTTGCTGCAGCAGCCCGTGGGCTTTGCTCGCCGGGTCGTTCCCGGAGACGAAGGGCGCCAGCTCGGTTTCCGAGATGGCGATCTGTTCGAGGGGCCTGGCCATAACGGGGCCGGGTTAGCGGTTGGCTCTTCGGCCCTTGCGCTTGGGATGCCGGTTCTGCTTCGAGGCTGACGCCGCTTTCTTGAGGTGCTGGTTCAGCCGCTGCCGGGCGAGAATCTCGAATGTCCGCAGCTTATCCTTGTAGAAGTTGAATGCGTTCTGTTTGGCAACATCGATCCCCGCGTCGGAATTCCCTTCCCACCGGCGGCAGAGATAGAGCGGCTCATAGATTCTGCCGATCTGGTACTCGCGGGAAACCGCCAGCACCGCCGCGTAATCCTCGCCATAGCTGACGTTCGGGAATTTGATGCGCCGCAGAATCGGCGTGTAGAAGGCGCGCGGCGCGCCGAGACCGTTGATGCGGAGGGCGTTGTTCCGGCCATTCTCAGGTGTCCACTCCTTGTGGTCAATCACGCCCGGCGGGATTTCTTCCAGCTTGAAATTCGTCATGCGATAGGAGCCAATCACCATCGCGCATTTCTCGCGGCGGAACGCAGCGACGATTGTCTGTAGTGTGTGTTCGTCCTTATAGATGTCGTCGCTGTCGAGCTGCACCGCGAACCGCCCGCAGGCGGGGTGTTCGATCCCCTGGTTCCAGCATCCCCCGATGACCAGGTCCTGTCTTTCCGGGATGACATGGACCAGCCGGCTGTCCTTCTGGGCAGAGGAGCGCAGCAGGTCGGTCGTCCCGTCCGTCGAGTGATTGTCCACCACGATCAGGTTGAAGGGGAAGGAGGTCTTTTGCTTCAGGACCGAGGCGACCGCATCGCCAACGGTCTTCACCCGGTTCTTCACCGGGATGATAACGGACGCTTCGTTCGCGAACGCCCCATCGTCCAGATTGGGGGTTTTGAACCGCGGCTTGAGCCAGGCGCCGACCTGCTTCAGATGCTCGGTTGCCGCGGCCTCCATCTCGATTTGCACCGCCCGGTTCTTCGGATCCACGTAATCGAACTGCTTCTGGTCGGACTTCCGCACGTCCTGTTCGGCTTTCCAGTACAAGTGCTCGCCAACCCGTGTGAACGGTTGCCGGCGGGACAGGGCCAGCCGGAGCGAATACAGCCCGGCATATTGGTAGTTCTGCCGCCGGGTGGCGCCGGCGGCCGCCTTGAGGGCTTGGCTGTCGAACAAGAGCACCGAACCGAAATTAAAGTCGTCCCGGATGCTGCCCGTTTGATATTCGATCACCGGATGCGAGACTCGCTGTCCGCCCTGGAGGTCATAGTAATCCGAATAGACCATGCCCGAACCGGTCAGCTCGGCCACCGAGAGCAGCCTTTCCAGGGCAAACTGCCCGAACTCAATGGTGGTGTCATGGATGACCAGCAGGGTGTAGGGGGTCGTGGTCTTCTGCGCGATCATCTGCATGGTGCGGCTGCCGTAAAGTGAATCCACCGCCAGCCGGTCGCAGCCTTCGCATTTCCCGGCAATGGCTGCAGTTGAGAGGAGGCAGATTCTTTCGACCAGCGACGATTGCTTCAACTGGTCAATCGTTCTTTGCGTGTGCTGCTGGCCGCTGTCGGGAAGATAGACGGTTAAGGGTTTAGGCATAAATACTTACATCAAGGAGGGGAAAGCACCCGTTTGACGCTTCGCAGGCAGCGCCGGGTCGGCTTTCTTCGGATGACTCACGAGGTTCATTCTATTAGGCCACGACATGGCGGCAAGCGCGAAGATCGTTGCCTGAATAATGATGTGGAGTGAGATTGACAAGCAGCGGGGTTGGACGCAAGTTGACCCCAGCATCTTATCAGAATCCGAAGATGGAACAGCCTCCCATAATCCAGATGGAGCCGCCAACGGGCGGCAAGGCCGGTTTGGGCCGGATCGGCCTCTATTTCTCACTCGCGGCGCTAGGAGCGCTAGGGCTGTTGTATCTGGCTAACCCAAATTTCATGAATGGGTGCCCTTCGGCTAAGCCTGGCTGAGGGGGGTCGCCCCTTCCAGCCCTTGGCGGGCTGACTCTCTTCGTTGGGACGCCGCTCGGCTTCATCCTGAGTCTCTTGGGTGTCATTCAAAACAAGGACCGCAGGGCCGGCATCCTGGGCTTGATGCTCACCAGTGCACTGCTGGCTCTTTTCATTCTTACAACCTTCTGCTGAGCCGCCCGGCCCGTTAAGCCGTAACCATTCAAAGCGCAGCCGGCTGGGCGGGCGGGTTTCTTAGCGTGTGGAGAGAGGTCGCCCTAATCCAAGTTCATCAGGCCCTCGGCGGGCCTTTCATGAACGGCGTGAATAAATCGATCGGCACCGGCAGGAACGTCGTCGTGTTGTGCTCGCTGGAGATTTCGCGCATGGTCTGCAGGAAGCGCAGTTGGAGGGCGATCGGCTCTTTGGCAATCATCGCGGCGGCCTGGACCATCTTTTCGGCGGCCTGATATTCGCCTTCGGCGTTGACGATCTTGGCGCGGCGCTCGCGTTCGGCCTCAGCTTGCTTGGCCATCGCGCGCTTCATGCTGTCCGGCAGCGCGACGTCCTTCACCTCGACGGCGGTGACTTTGACGCCCCACGGCTCAGTCTGCCGGTCGATAATCTCCTGGAGCTTAAGGTTGATCGACTCGCGTTGGGCGAGCAGGTCGTCTAACGGGGCCTGGCCGAGGACGCTGCGGAGGGTGGTCTGCGCAATCAGCGAAGTGGCCTTATAGAAGTTCTCGACTTTGACCACTGCGGCAACCGGGTCCACGATGCGGAAATAGACGACGGCATCAACGGTGGCGGGCACGTTGTCGCGGGTCATCACCTCTTGTTTGGAAACGTCGATCGTGACCACGCGCAGGTCCATCTTGACCATGCGGTCCACGACCGGGATGAGGATGATGAGGCCCGGCCCTTTGGCGGCGAGCAATTTGCCGAGCCGGAAAATGACGCCGCGCTCGTATTCGCGCAGGATGCGGATGGCTTGCGGCAGGATAATTGCCGCCAGGATGATGAGCGGCACGGTCCAGGCGGTTACACTAAATAATCTGGCGATGGTTTCTTCCATGATATTCTCCGGTTGTTAGCTTTTTTCAGGTTATTGGTGGTTGCTTGGGTTTTACCTTCAAAGTCAGGCCATTGATGCCGACAATCTCCACCGGGTGGCCCGGTTCAATCGGCACTTCACTCACTGCATTCCAGTATTCGCCCTCGACGAAGACCTTGCCGCTGGCCGCATCGATGCGCGCCAGGGCCGGGACGGTCTTGCCGAACAGGGTTTCGCGGCCGGCGCGCACGGGCAGAAACTGCGCCCGCAGGCCCGCGCCCACAACGAAGAGGAAAAACGCCGCCGTCAACAGCGTGGCGGGAATGATATATGCCAGCGAAACCCGGAAAGCGGGGTCGGCGCGGTTAAAGAGCATCAATAAGCCGAGGAAGAACGCAACAATGCCGCCGAACGTGAGCACCCCATGTGTGGGCGCATAGATATCGACGATGAACAAGATCACGGCCACCGCGACCAGTGCCAGGCCGGCGAGGTTCACCGGCAGAATGGTTGACATGTAGAGCACGAGGATCAGCGCAATCGCGCCCACCACCCCCGGCAATATCGCGCCCGGGTTGCTCAACTCCCCGATAATCCCGTAGATCACCACGAGCATGAAGATCATCATCAGTTCGGGGTGTGAGAGCAATTGAAGGACCCGCTCCTGCGTGGTCATCGGAATCTCCACCACTTCCGCCCCAGCCGTCTTGAGGGTCCTGCCGCCCACTTCGCGGTCGTCGAGCTGGCTGAGCAAGTCCGGCAGGTCTTTGGCGATGAGGTCAATGACCTTCAGCTCCAGCGCAGCGGTCGCATTAGTGGCCTGGCTGGTGAGGACCGAAGACTTGGCCCACTCGACATTGCGCCCCCGCTTCTCGGCAATGGAAGCGATATAACTGCTGGCGAAGTTCTCCATCTTCTCTTTCATCACGTCGCTGGTTTTCTCCTCACCGCCCATCCCGATGGAAACCGGGTGTGCCGCGCCTATGCTGGTGGCGGGGGCCATGGCGGCGACGTCCGCCGCCAGCGTAATGAAGCAACCCGCGCTGGCGGCCCAGGCCCCGTCCGGGAAGACATACACGACCGTTGGAACGCTCGAAGCGTAAAACTTCTGGACAATCTGTTTGGTGGACTCCAGTGAGCCGCCCGGGGTGTCGAGTTCGATGATCAGGCAGGCATCCTCGCGCTCGCCGGCCAGGTCAATGGCGCGGGCGATGTAGCTGGCGGTGGCCGGGCCAATGGCGCCGTTGATCTTGATCAGGCCGACATCCGCGGCTCGCAGGCCCGCTGCCGACCCGCCGATCCACCCCGCCACCAAAATTAGCGCCCAATGCCTCATAGCATCCTTAATATGCCTTACAGTACCAGAATCGTTGGGGTGTGCAAACCTTATTCGGCAAGCTGTTTTCCGTTTACCAATGCAGGACCGAGGCGGTATGGTTACGCATGGCCCTGGTGCGGATTCTCGTTGATGGCTACAGCCTGTTGCACAACTGGCCCGGCTTGGCTCGTGGCCGGGCGCGGTATTCCGCCGCTGCGCGCGACGAGCTGATCCGCCGGCTCACGCTCTACCAGGATGCGGTCGGCACGCCGGTGACGATCTTTTTCGACGGCGCCAGCGTGCCAACTGGCCGGCCGCCGGCTGCATCCACTTCAGAAGTCGAAGTGCTTTATTCGCGCAAGGGCCAGACTGCCGACCAGATGATCGAGCGCGCCGTCCACCGTTTCGGCCCCTATGGCGAGGTCCTGGCGGTCACGGATGATCAAGCCGAGCGGGATACGGTGATCAGCCTCGGGGGCAGCGCCGCCAGTTGTTGGAACTTCATCCAAACCGTCGAAAATGCCTTGGCGGAACTGGGGGAAGATATTAAACATCACAACCGCCGAGAGCGGCACAGATTCCAGCGGCGGAAGTAGTTAACCGGCGCCAAGCCACCGAGTGAAAATACGAAACCAAAATGTGAGCAGAGGCGGAGCCAACAGCAACCCGAGACGCAACGGTCGGATCGCGACCCCTCCGTTGCTGGCGGGGCTGCTTCTGGCCGCGGCGCTGGCTCCGTCCCAGCTCCGGGCGCAGACCAATACCGTCAAAGCCGTTCCGTCTGCCCAGCGCTGGCTGCTCATGGTGGAGACGTCTCGTTCCATGCAACGCCGGGCGGACGCCGTCCTCGAGGCTGTCCGGGATTTGCTGACCTCCGGCATGGCCGGCCAGTTGCAGCGTGGCGATACGCTGGGCGTCTGGACATTTAACGATGACCTCTATGCGGGCCGCTTCCCGCTGCAGACCTGGTCGCCCGAGGCGCAGCAGGACATCGCCTCGCGCACACTCACATCCCTCAAGGGCCAGAAGTATGAGAAGCAGGCGAACTTCGACAAAGTCCTCCCGGCGCTGGACCGTGTCATCAAAGGCTCCGCACTCATCACGGTGATTCTGATTTCCAGCGGTGACGAAAAGATGCGCGGCACGCCTTTCGACGACCGGATCAACGAGTTTTACCAGAAGTGGCATGACCAACAGCAGAAAGCCCGGCTGCCGTTCGTCACCGTTTTGCGCGCGAAGGCCGGCCAGCTTGCCGACTATACCCTCAACACGCCCCCGTGGCCGACGCAAATGCCGCGCCTGCCCCGGGAAACCCAGAGCGCGGAGACCCTGCAAAGCAAACTTCTTGAAGCTTTGCACAACGCTCCGCCTTCGACCGGCCCCCCGCTGATCATTTCCGGGGAGAAAACCCAAGCCGAGAAGGCCCCGGCGCCGAAACCTAAGCCGCCAGGTGTCACAGTTGGTGCGCCCGCTCCCGTACCGGCCGCAACCGGCACTAACCAGTCCGTCAATGCCAAGCCGCCGGTGCCAGCGGTGTTACCAGTCGAGATGGCAAAAACCGACGCCGCGCCGGTTAGGCCTGACAAACCTTCGACGGAGTTGCCGCCAAAGCCGTCACCGGCGCCCATGCCGGTCACAGAGCCCACAGTGCAAATCGTGAAGGGACCCCAGACAAGACCCGTCGCACCCGCACCCCCCGCCGCGCGCGAGGTTTCACCCGGCGCCAGTTCCACCGCCAAGGTGACTCAACCTGCGCCCACTTCACCCTCTGCCATTCGCGTCCCGCCCGTCCAAACTGCCACCGCCGTCCCGGCCGAAACCTTGGCCCGGCACAGGAGTATGTGGATTGCAGTACTGGTCCTCGCCGGGGTCGCGGTCAGCTTCGCGTTCCTGCTGTTCCGCCGGTCGCGCACTGCGCCGGGCGGCAGCCTGATTACCCGGTCGTTCGAGCGCGGGAAGAAGCAATGAACCGACGCAAATTCATCCAAACCGCCGGCGCATTGGCCATAGTTGCCGCCGCCGCGCCCTTCCCCAGCTTGCGCGCCGCCGATAAGCCAACCGTGACCGCCCGCCACCTGCCGCGCTGGCGCGGATTCAATCTGCTCCAGAAGTTCGTGAAGCGACCGGGAGGCAATCCGCCGTTCAGGGAGAGCGACTTTGCCCTCATTGCCGAATGGGGCTTCGATTTCACGCGCCTGCCGCTCTCGTACCTCTGCTGGACCGACCCGGGCGACTGGTTGAAGCTGCGCGAGGAGGAGTTAAAGCACCTTGACGACGCGGTCGCCTTTGGCGGCAAGCATGGCGTGCATGTCAATCTCAACCTGCACCGCGCGCCCGGCTACTGTGTCAACCCGCCGAAGGAGCCCCTGGATTTGTGGACGGACGAGAAAGCGCTGGCGGCCTGCGCCCTTCACTGGGCGCGGCTTGCCAAACGCTACCAGGGCATTCCCAACGATCGCCTGAGCTTCGATTTGCTCAATGAGCCGGGTGAAGTCCCCGAAGAGACGTATGTGCGGGTGGTCAAACGCCTGGTGCAGGCTATTCGCGCCGAAGACCCGCAGCGGCTTATCGTTGCGGACGGACTGCGGTGGGGGCGCGACCCGGTGTATGGATTGACCGAGCTGGGCATCGCGCAGAGCACGCGCGGTTACGATCCGATGCAGCTCAGTCATTACCAGGCGGGCTGGGTCCACGGCTCGGATCAATGGCCCGAGCCAACCTGGCCGCTGGAGCTTGGAGAGAACCGCGTCGTAAACAAGGAGACGTTGGCCAAGGAACGCATCCGGCCCTGGAAACAACTGGAGCAGACGGGTGTAGGCGTCCACGTCGGCGAATGGGGTGCTTTCAACCACACCCCCCACAAAGTGGTGCTCGCCTGGATGCGCGATTGCCTGGCGCTATGGAAGGACGCGAGCTGGGGCTGGGCGCTCTGGGAACTGCGCGGCGGCTTCGGCGTGCTCGACAGTCGGCGCGCCGACGTCGAATACGAGAGCTTTCGCGACCACAAGCTCGACCGTCAAATGCTCAACCTGCTGCAACAGGGGTAGCCCGGCCGGGAAATCCGAATCCCGAATCCCGAAACCCGAAATCCGAACCTGCATCTCTTTCGGATTTCGGACTTCGGATTTCCGCCGCTACTCCACCCTGAGCCACACGGTCTTCAAGTAGGCTGGTTCGGCCCTTGAAATGGGAAAATCCGGCGGCTGCGGAACATAGTGGCGCTGGAGGACCTTCCGGTTTGCGGCGTGAATGGCCGTTTCCACGCCGGCCAGAAATTCTCCCGGCGGCCAATCCGCCGCGTTCGTCGAAGCAAAGAGCACCCCGCCGCTCTTGAGCACGGGCAACGCCGCCGTCACGAGGCGACCATAATCCCTCTCCGCCCGAAATACTCCCCATGCTTTCGACTGCGAAAAGGTTGGCGGGTCGAGCAGGATTACGTCGAAGCGTCGCTGCTTCTTCCCCAGGCGGCGCAGC
Organism: Verrucomicrobiota bacterium; assembly: GCA_050011195.1. GTDB lineage: Bacteria > Verrucomicrobiota > Verrucomicrobiia > Limisphaerales > UBA8199 > PALSA-1440. Next base: position 12,656 of record JBEKJO010000148.1, read on the forward strand.
CAATCAAGCGCATCGCCATAAATGAATTCGTGCCTGGCCGGGTCCAATCGGTTGAGCGCGAAATTGCGCTTGCCCCAATCCAGCCATTTCTTCGAGAGATCGAGACTGGTCGTCCGCGCCCCCGCTTTGGCCGCGCACACAGAAAAGCCGCACGTATAGGCGAAGGTGTTGAGGATTTCCCATTGCCGATTTCCCATGGCCAATTGCGGCGAGGACTGAAGCAGGGGGAAGCCGGCGGCTACGTGCCCGCTCAACAACCGCTGCCGATTGTCCCGCTGATCCAGAAACAAGCCGACGGAGCAGCCCTCGCTAAAGCTAAGCTCGAACTGGACGCCGTTCTCACGGACCGTGAATCGTTCCGGGGCCGCTTCCCCCAGCACGAGTTGCGGTGAGACTTCGGCGCGGGCCGCCCGGCCCGCTTGGCGCGTCAGAATCTTGTGGCAGACCCCGCGCGCCGAGAACGCTTTCGCCAACTCCGCCAACTCCTCACGCTGCGCAGGACTCAACGGGTGCTCGCTCTGCGATAGCAAGTAGTCTCCCAGCCGCTCCACGTACCACCCGGGCTGCCCGTCACTCGCGCCGTGGATGAGCCGATAGGCATTGGTTTCTGCCCGGTCAATCAGCCCCTCGCGCAAGCCCAGGCCAAACAGGTTGGTGGTAGGGCGCGCTGTCCCCAGCGCGCCGCCAGCAGGTAGGGCGTGCTCTCCGAGCGCGCCGCGAGGGTGCGAAGATGTCTGAAAAGTGCGGACTTGGGCGCCCTCCCACGGCGCGCTGGGGACAGCGCGCCCTACCTTCAGACGCGCGAACGATTTGGGCAACACGCCCCCCGAGCCTTGCTCGATCGGCGCGCGGAACGTCATCTCCTTCCCGGAAGCCGGATGTCTCAACGTCAACTCGGCCGCATGAAGACACACCCGCGCTGCCGGCGTGCCGCCGTACAGCGTATCCCCGAGAATCGGAAAGCCCTGCTCCGCCGCATGGACCCGGACCTGATGCGTCCGCCCCGTCACCGGCTCAGCTTCGACCATGTGCCAGTGACCACTAATTCTGCCTTCTGCCTTCTGCCTTCTTCCTTCCCTGAAACGCGTCTCCGCCGTCTCCCCGCCCGCGTGCAAAGGCCGGCTGACATACCTTTCCCCGGCCCGAACCAATGCGCTCTTGACCGCAAACTCCCCCTGGGGGACCGCTCGGTCCGTCAGCAACAGGTATTTCTTGCGGACGCCGCGAGTCGCGAATTGCCCGGTGAGCGAGCGATTGGCCAGCGGCGTCTTCGCGAACACCATTACCCCGGAAGTCTCCTTGTCCAGCCGATGGATGATGGCCAGCTTCGCCCACCGCGCCTCCCGATGCCGCAGCCAGTCATAGATGCCCTCGCCGGCATAAGGACTTGGCGCGTGCGTGTTCACGCCGGCGGGTTTGTTCACCACCAGCAGATGGTCATCTTCAAAAATCAGGCACGGCAGCACCGCCCAATAGAAACAGATTCCGGCCAATCAAACCACGAAATACACCAAACACACGAAAAATGAACGGCCTGGAACCCCGCTGATCTCCAGTCTGCCGTCGCCATGCTCCACACCCTCCAGGTCGTTTTTAAGGACTTCTCCAAAGATAGCCGAAGGTTGGGCTTGCCTCCTGAGCGCCAGCCTCTCAAAATGCCCCCAGAAGAAAAGGCCCAGTGCCTTGGCAAAACTACGTTTATGGGACCAAGTATTGGCGGCGGCGGTTCAAACAAAGGCGTCGAGGACAGGCTCGACCGGCTCCACAGCGCACACCGGATGGCCATTTTCATTTCGATAGTTGCGGTGCTTATTTCGGGCGTTGCCCTGGTTGTGGCTGTGCTTGCTTGGCAGCGTCCCGTTGCTCCGCGCGCATTCGAGGAGACCAGCAATCAGCCCACGCGCACACCGAGCGCTCCAGCAGCATCAGCCGCAACCCCAACAAACACACCGCCCTCCCCATGAGCACCAGGGACACACCAGTGCTCTATCGCCGAAGCTCTCCCATATGAAAAGGAACGAAATGAAGATTATTGCCACGGTTAATTTCGGGGAAACACCAGTCGCGCAGCATTGGGAATTTCTAACCCGCCCATCTCCGGCTCTTGTGCTGCTCCGGGCGGAAAACGAGGGGCAGGAAAACGTGCCGTTCGTGCTCAAATTAGATAACGACAAAATTCATTCAAGTAAACACAGATCGGGACACGCAATAACAGAACGTCACTATGATGGCCCGCTAAACGCCTCGGATGCGTTCTTCTTGAAAACAACGGAAAATACCCGATGAAACAACGACTGAAAATAGTTTTGCCTATCGTGCTAATAATACTAGGTTAAGTATGTGTTGACGGTTTAGGCCGTTTCTGCCAGGCTTTGCGGCATGACGCCGCAAGCACTCAAACAGCTGGACAGCCGCCTGGCGAACTTTCTGCAAGAACTGA
>JBEKJO010000149.1:0-14810 GCA_050011195.1 Verrucomicrobiota bacterium
TTTGTGCCATATTTGGACAGACCTTGGGGGCTACCGCAGGCACGAAGACTACAGCGGGCGACGGTATGAAAGGTATTAAGACCATCATCGGAGCGGCATCATGCCGCAGAGAGACTTCTCAACGCAAAACCTGTCATTTTTGCCGCTCGCACGAGGGGGCGCAAGGGGGTTTTCGGCCCTTGCGCCCATAGTCGTGTCGGGTTCGACGCTACCGGCAACGGTTCTGAGGCCCGCTCACCGGAGCCGTGGTCTGAGTATTCCACGAGGCTGGGGGGTACTTATACTATTTCTATCATACTGTCAAGTAGAGAGTTAGACCCATTGGCTTGCTCGTGATGCGTGATGCGTGATGCGTGATGCGCGGCCCTCTCGTATGGGAGGAGCGCGGGGGTGAGGGGGGCGCATCCTCGGAATAGCGCATTTTCGAGCTGGAAGTGGTATGACTTCATCCGGTATAACGAAATCTCGTTACTCACCAGCACCGCAGCCCTCTTTTGCCTGCTCTGCACCTTCGTAGCCTGCCTGTTGACCTTGGGCCTGGCATCCTTGTGAGCTTCAGACTGCCCCGCCAGATCACGGTTTGATTAGGCAGATTCATATCCCTTGTTAAGGCAGTTAAACACTAAAATACCTCCGTTTCAGCAGAAAAAACACCTTGCAATTCTAAAGCCGCCCGTCCAGAATAACGGGTAAAATGACCTCTGCAAACATCTGCCTGGACGCATTTGAAAACCGCCCGCTGAAGTGCTTCAGCTCTCCTGAAGGACGGCGGGAGTTTGGGGCAAACCATCAGCGCTGACCGTGCCCGAACTGCGGCGCATCCTGCGCCTTTGGAAACCTGATCTTATATGAAACCGGCCATTGACCTTAGCCTTATCACCACAGGATATTGCAACCTCGGTTGCAAAAGCTGCCCCGGCGGGCGTAAAGAGCCAGTCCCGTCAGATCGCCCGATGACGGCTGAAATGTTGGAGCGTATTCTCGACAAATGTATTAAGGAGGCCCGAATTCTTGTTGTTCGGCTTTACTACTACGACGAGCCATTCCTCATCCGGGACATGCCGAAGATGGTTGCACTCTGCCACAAATACAATTTGCCCGTTACGATCTCCAGTAATCTGAACGTCTTTGATAAGTATGGACCGGCCATACTGCAAGAAGCTTTGGAGACTCTGATGATTTCCGTTTCCGGCTTTACGCAGCCCGTTTATGAGCGCAGCCATAAAGGGGGCGACATCGAACGCGTGAAAGCGAACATGGCCAAGGTGGCGCAACTGCGGAGTCCAAAAACACACGTGCAAGTCTCCTGGCATCACTATCGCTACAATGAACACGAGATGCCGCTGATGCGCGATTACGCCCGCAAGCTCGGCTTCGCTTTCGTATCTTACGCCACAAGCCTCTTGCCGCTCGAACGCGCCATGCGGGTCTGGGAAACCGGCATGGATGACCCTTTGGGCGAGGATTTGCTGATTCCAGTGGGGGCGGCAAGGGAGGCTTGCTACGCGCGCCGGCATTGGGAGTGCGATGGTCAGAATCGAGTGCTCACCGTCAATGGGGATGGCTTGATTACGAATTGCAATAATCGGATTAACAGGGGGAACCTGCGGGGCAGCTTGTTCGATACCACCGTTCCAGCTTTGCTCAAGGCGCGCAAAACCGATGCGGACTGCATTGGTTGCAAAGCCATTGGCGGCCACATCTATGCCATGCAGGCCTACACCCGTCCAGAATGGTCCCCCATGCGTTTGGCGGGTGTATTCTGTCGCAGACTTGGCATCGAAGGATATGTTGAATCACTCGCTTCAGGGATTTATGGCCGGGCGCTTCTGCCTCTAGCTGAAAGGTGGACCCCTAAAAAAGCGGGTCGCTGATTTCCGGCGCGGCTTGAGTCGAGAGCGTCGGACCTTCCGACACCATCCGTCCAGGAACTTCCTGGCCCAGGTTGGCCAGAGGTAGCCCGCGAAGTGTTCAAAACAAGGGGAACGGCTGAAGCCGTTGGGGATGGATGAAAAGAGCTTCAAACGCGGGCACTCGTGCATCACGCTCCTGACGGATTCTGCTTGCCGGGTTGGCATTTTCCCGGCAAGTTTGGAACCGACCTATGGAACCGCTCAAAAAGCCGCAAACCTGTCCCTGGTGGCGCCGCCACCCGGCGTGGTTCTTACTGCTCCTGCTGGCCGCCGTGCTCGCCGCCTTGTTCGCGCGGAGTTTCGTGCCGGAATACATTCTGTTCTCGAACGACGGTCCGCTCGGGGCCATGGCCAGCCAGGCGCAACTCAAATGGTCGAACTTTCACGGCGTCTGGCAGGACCTGAACTCCGTCGGCAGCCAGGGCATGAGCAACAATCTGTCAGTCCACCAGCTCATGGACCTTGCCCTCAATTCTGTGGCTTGGGCCAAGTTTTTTGCGCCGCTGACCTTGCTCATGCTCGGGCTGGCCGCCGGCTTCTTCTTCCGCCGGCTCGGCCTTTCCTATCTGGCCTGTGTGCTGGGGGCGCTGGCGGCGATGTTGAACACCGGGTTTTTCTCCCCGGCCTGCTGGGGCGTGGCCCCCCAGGCCATTTGTGTGGCCTGCAGTTTCGTGGCAATGGGGTTGCTGGTGCAGGGGGAGGATCGTCTCCATTGGGTGCGGGTGGTGTTGGCGGGGATGGCGGTCGGCATGGGCGTCGTCGAGGGGTATGACATTGGCGCATTATTCAGCATGTGTGTCGCGGTGTTTCTGGTGTTTCAGGCCTGGATGACGCCCGGATCGCCCGGGCGGCGTGTGGTTTGGGGCATCAGCCGGTTGCTGGTCGTGGTCTGTTTTGCCGGGCTGATTGCGGTTCAAACGATTTCCTCGCTCATCAGCACGCAGATCAAGGGCGTGGTGGGAACGCAGCAGGACGCGCGCACCAAGATGGAGCGATGGGATTTTGCCACACAGTGGAGCCTGCCCAAAGTGGAAGCGCTGACCTTTGTTGTTCCAGGCTTGTTTGGCTATCGGATGGAGACGCCGGAAGGCGGCAATTATTGGGGCGCTATGGGCCGGGACCCGGCCTGGGACCGGTTTTTCGCCAGTGGCGCCCAGGGGACGCCGCCCCTTGGCTTCATGCGCCAGTCTGGTGGCGGCAGTTATGCGGGGGTGTTGGTCGTGCTGGTCGCTGCGTGGGCAGTCGTCCAGTCTTTCCGCAAGGACAAATCGGTGTTCGCTCTGGCCCACCGGAAGGCGATCTGGTTTTGGTCTGCCCTGGGCCTGGCCGCCTTGCTGCTGGCTTTTGGGCGGTTTGCCCCCTTTTACCAGTTGATTTACGCTCTGCCCTTCATCTCAGTAATGAGAAATCCGGTCAAGTTCACGTATTTCGTGGAGCTAGCCACCGTGATCTTGTTCGCCTACGGGATGCATGGCTTGAGCCGCCGTTACCTCGAATCCCCCTTGTTGGCTGCCGCAGGTTTGACGCAGCATCTGCGGACGTGGTGGGGGCGGGTGCGCGGGTTCGATCGCCAGTGGACCTTGGGTTGCCTGGGCGCGATCGGACTGAGCGCCTTGGCCTGGATGATCTATAGCGCCTCGCGGCCCAAGCTGGAAACGTATTTGCAAACGGTGCAGTTCGACGCCGACACCGCCAAGGCCATTGCCGGCTTCAGCGTCCAGCAGCCAGGCTGGTTCATCCTGTTTCTGGTGCTGGCCATCGGCGCGGTCACGCTGGTGTTGAGCGGTTTTTTCGCCGGGCGCCGGGCCAAGTGGGCGGGTGTCTTGCTGGGTGCGTTGCTGATTCTGGATTTAAGCCGGGTCAATCTCCACTTCATCGTTTACTGGGATCGGACGCAAAAGTATGCCTCCAATGAGGTGCTCGATTTCTTGCGCCACAAACCCTACGAACACCGGGTGGCGATCCTCCCCTTCCGCCTGCCGCCGCAATTCTCCCTCTTGGACCAGCTCTATCGCATCGAATGGGCGCAGCACCACTTCCTGTTATACAACATTCAGTCGCTGGACATCGTCCAGATGCCGCGCATGCCGGAAGACTTGGCGGCGTTTGAACTGGCCTTCGCCAAAGCCGGCACGCCGGGACTGCTGCGGCGCTGGGCCTTGACCAACACGCGCTACCTGCTCGGTCCGGCCGACTTTGCCGAAGGACTCAACCAGCAACTGGACCCGCAACTGAACCGCTTTAGCAACGCGCTCCGCTTCACCATCGAACCCAAACCGGGCATCACCGCGCCGCGCACGCTGCCGGAACTGACGGCGGTGGTCGCCACCAACGGGCAGTATGCCGTCATCGAATTCGCCGGGGCCCTCCCCCGCGCCGGACTCTACTCCCAATGGATCGTCCAGACCAACGACGCGCAGGCACTCGAACTCCTGGTCAGTCCCGGCTTCAATCCCGCGCAGACGGTGGTGATCGCCACCAACCTCCCCGTCGCACCCGCCGCCGGGACAAATCAAAGCGCCGGCACGGTCGCTTTCGTCAGCTACACGCCCAAGGACCTGGTGCTCAAGGCCCAGGCCAAAACGCAGGCGGTGCTGCTGTTGAACGACAAATATAATCCGAACTGGCAGGCGCTTGTGGATGGCCATCCCGCTCCGCTGCTTCGCTGCAACTACCTGATGCGCGGCGTCCAGGTGCCGCCCGGCGAGCATGTCGTCGAGTTTCGATTCGCCACGCCGGAAAACACTCTCTACATCAGCGTCGCGGCGGTGGCGCTGGGCCTGGGGTTGTGCGGGGTCCTGGCTCTATATTGGTGGAAACAGCCGACTGCCGGCGTTCAGAGCTGACGGAGCGCGACGGGCTTCCAGGTGCTCCCGACTTTCCGCATCGCCCATAGCCCCTCCCAACTCGAAACCCTCTGCCATTAGACCGCCAGAGCGCGCGGGCCGTTCTCAGGCGGGGGATCGCCCAGAAGCTTGCGGCGGAGCTTAAGGCTGGCCATGGCCTGGACGTTGCGGCGCTGTTCGACGCCGAACTTACGCTCGACGAGCTTCAGGTAGTCGGGACTGGCGAAATACTTCTGCCAGGCTTCGTCGCGGAAGCGCAGGACCTCGGCGGCGGAGCAGTGGCGCGTGGACAGGGGCTGGCTCTCGTAAGAGAGGAAACCGTAGCCGGCGGGAGAGTCCGGCAGGGCCCAGCCGTTAGCGCGGGCCAGATAATAGAGGGTGCTGCCGGGCAGGGCCTGGCAGGGATACATATTCGCCATCTCGGTATTGAGCTCCAGAGCGAGGTCGAGGGTCTGCTGCATGGTCTCGCGCGTGTCCTCGGGGAAGCCAAAGATATAGTTGGCGATAATGTTCAGGTCGTGGTCGCGAATGGTGCGGGCGACCTGGCGGATGTTGATGTCCTTGAAGGAGCCTTTGGAGACTTCGTGGCGGACCTTCTGGTTGGCCGCCTCCACGCCCAGCGCGAGCCAGCCAATGCCCGCCCGCCGGAACAGGTCCAGATAGTGCGGCTGCACAGTGTCGATCCGGGAGTAGGACCACATGCGGAACTTGAGGCCGCGCTCGATAATGAGGTTGAGCAGCGGCTCGAAGAACCTCTTGTTGAGGAAGAACATCTCGTCCGAGATGCGCAGGGTCTCCACCCCCAGCCGGGCGAGCTTCTCGAACTCGCCGATGATGAAGCCCGGGGACCAGAACCGCATGTTCGGAGAATGGGAGGCGACGACCCCGTCGGCATTATCAACGCGGTTGACGATGTTGATCATGCAGAAGTCGCATTTGAACTTGCAGCCCAACGAAGTGTAAATGGCGGCAAAGGGGGTGCGGAGGTTATGGTTGAATTCGGCGTGCCAGAAATGGGCGCGGTATAAATCCAGCGGGCGCTGGCGGAAGGGGAGCAGGTCCCAGGCGTAACCCGGCAGGTCAACGTCCATCAACTCCTGGGGCACGACGCGCTCGGGCGGGTTGAGGACGGGAACGCCCTCCTGCTTGTAGCCAATGCCCTTGACTTTGGCCAGGTCGCTGTGCAGGTCGGTTTGCAGGAGGTTGTGGAGGGCGTACACGCCTTCATTGAGGAGGACGATATCGACGCAGTCCACGGCGAGGACTTCGTTGGGCAGGGCGCTGGTGTGGGACCCGACGAAGCAGATGGGGTAATGGGGATATTGCTGCTTGAGCGACCGGCAGAGGGCAGTAGCGCCGATCATGTTAGTCGTGCCGGAATTCGGATTCTGGCCATAGACGACCAGGCAAACCAGCCGGGGATTGGCCTCCGCGATGCGTTTGACGGAGTCCTCGACGCTCAGGCGCTCGGCACCGCAGTCGAGGATGCCGACACCGAAGCCCTTGGCGCGGCAGCTTTGGGCCAGCAGGAGCGCCCAGGTGGGCGGTTCGATGGCAGAGAAATCCTTGCTCAGGGCCTGGTAGGCCAGGGCCGAGGAGTCGGCGTTTACAAACATGACATCGAGCTGCCTGCTCTTCATAGACCGCCTCTTCGGGCGCTTGCTCTTAAAGCGTGCAAGTATATGGCCAGCCAACGGCGGGAGCAACCGGCATCCCCCCCGGAGAATCTCAGCCAGTGGAATCAGGCAGGTTGGGACTCGCTTGGATTTCCGCCTGAACCCTGCCCCGGCGCCTGGCCGGAAAACCCGGCGCGGCCCCATGGACCCTGGCTCACACGGACGGCCCCTCCAACTCCTGGAACGCTGCGATCTGCTGCTGCTGCCGTGCCCGGTAATGCTCGGTGAAATCCTCCCCCGGTTCAAAGAAGATGATTTGGCTGCCGGCAAACTCGAATTCAAACGGAACGTGGATCAGCTTGTTTAACCGGCTACGGAGCGCCGTTTGTTTTTCCGGCGGCACGAAAAGCAGCATGAACCCGCCTCCGCCCGCCCCCAGCAGTTTGCCTCCGACCGCGCCGGCATCGAGTGCCTCTTGGTACAGAAAATCCACTTGTGAGTTGGAAACCTTCTCGCTGAGACTCCGCTTGGCCAGCCACGCTTCGTGCAAAAGACGGCCAAACTCGTTGATATCGCCGGCGCTGCTCAGAATCTCGCTGCTGGCGTCCACCAGTTCTCGCATCCGCCGGAGCGTCTCCGTCCTCTGCGCCAGTTGACTGATGAAGCTGGCCGCGATGTCCGAGGCCGTCCGCATAATACCGGTATAAAAAAGCATCAGATGCGACTCCAACTCCCGCTGCCGCTGGGGCGTCAGCGTGACGGGGCGCACGCTGATGTCGCCGTTCGGGTAGAAGCTGATCAGGTTAACCCCGCCGTAGGCGGCGCAGACTTGATCTTGTGACCCAACGTTCTCTTTGAGAACGTCCTGTTCAATATGGATGCTCTCCAGCGCAAGTTGACGCTTGCCCACGATCTGGCCCTTCAGCGCGTAGAGCGCGTGCAGCAACCCGACAGTAAACGAAGAACTGGAGCCCATGCCGCTGCGCCGCGGCAGGTCGCCATCATGGTGGACCTCCACACCGTGCTCGATCGACAGGTAACGGAGCAGCTCGCGGACTGCTGGATGTTGGATCTCATCAACGGTATGCACCGTCTCGATTTTTGAATACACCACCTTTATGCGATGTTCGAAGAACGGGGGCAGATACCGGCACGTCAGGTAGCAATACTTATTGATGGTCGCCGCCAGGACGCTTCCGCCGTGCTGCCGGTACCACGCCGGGTAATCGGTTCCGCCTCCAAAGAAGGAAATGCGAAAAGGGGTGCGGCTGATTACCATAAAACCTCCCTGTAAACGCCCTGCCGGTCCGTTATCCGGGAAATTTCATAGCGTGTAGCCGCCGACGGCAGTCGGCGCTGATTCTCAGTCCCGAAAGATGGCGCCGACTGCCGTCGGCGGCTACACCCTGTCGGTGGTTGGTGCGAGGCATGAGAATTCCGGGTTAGCCGAACCTCGAATGCGGCCTCTTTGCGCGTCTCACGACGAGCGGCCTGTCCGGCGGGTTCCCCGAACTCTACAGGCCCGCGCGGCACTTCACAACGCTCACAATCTCGTCTTAAATCCAGCAGAAACGCTCCTGCTGCATCCTCGACGAGCCCCGCAACGCCCACTGTGCCGGCGGCTGCGTTTGCGTTCTCCGGATCGAATATCATGCAAAACCGACACAATCTAGCGGGAGCCGGCTTCGGGCGTCAAGCGCAACTCCGCGCGGGCGGGCGGGCCGGGCACAAACACTTGTCGCCCGGCCCTTATTTGTTAGGCTCCGGCAACATGCGAACTCATTTCCTTTGGGCGCTGGCGCTCCTGACGCTCCCCGTGACGGCGGCAGAACGCAAGTTTGATTTCAGTGACGTGCGCGAGAACCAGACTCCACCCGGGTTTCGCAGCGCGGTAACCGGTCAAGGCAAGCCGGGCGATTGGAGGGTCATCATGGATGAGGTGCCGCCGCTGCTGCAGCCGCTCACCGCCAGGGCGCCGGTTGTGGCCAAAAAGGCGGTGCTGGCCCAACTGGCCCAGGACCCTGCGGACGAGCATTTTCCCCTGCTGATCTACGATGGGGAAATCATGGGTGATTTCACACTGACAACGCGGTTCAAGACGGTTAAAGGGGTGGCCGAACAAATGGCGGGAATTGCGTTCCGGATTCAGAATGAGACCAACTATTACGTCGTTCGCGCCAGTTCCCTGGGCAACACCTTCCGTTTCTATAAAGTGCTCAACGGCGAGCGCGGCCCGGTCGTCGGTCCCGAGGTGCAAATCCCGACCGGTGTTTGGCACGAACTAATGGTCGAGTGCAAAGGCAACCAAATCCGGTGCCTGCTGAACGGCAAGGAACTGATTACCGCGGCGGACAAGGTCAATCCGTTCACCAGCGGCAAGATTGGGTTTTGGACGAAATCCGACTCGGTCAGCTACTTCACGGACACCAAAATCGTGTACACGCCGCACGAAGCGCCGGCCCAAGCGCTGGTGCGTGAAGTGTTGAAGAAGTACCCGCGGCTGCTCGGCCTGCAGGTGTACGTTCTGGGCAATGACCCAAAGACGTCACGCCTGTTGGCCAGCACGAATACGAACGAGGTGGGCCGGGTCGGTGGAAAAGTCGAAACCGACATCATCGGCCAGGGCACGATTTACTATGGGAAGGAAAAGGACTCTGTCTCGGTGGTCATGCCGTTGCGGGACCGCAACGGAGACCCGGTGGCCGCCGTGCGAGTAATCATGAAGACCTTTGCCGGGCAAACGGAGCAGAATGCTGTCGCCCGAGCGCTGCCGGTCATCCGGGAGATGCAGAGGCGGGTTGCCTCACTTCAGGACCTGGTCCAGTGAGCGGATCGCAGGCTTCGAGCTTCTGACACAAGGCCGCCCGCGAACCGCCGGGAGCGCCAACCTCCTTGCTGGCCCCTGGCAGCACGGTTACAGCACCGCCTTTCTCACTTCTGAGACTGGCTCACCCCCGATTTCACGCCGAACAGGCATTAGAGCATCACCTTTCTCACTTTTGAGACAGTTATGCAGGCACTCGGACAGCCACCTGACGGGCTTCGGCCCATTTTCCCGGCCCGGCGCTGAAGTGGGCGAGCTTTATGCTCTCGCAGAAGCATGAAGCAGGGTGTATTTATTGAACGGGACGGAATATTGAACCGGGTCCGAGTGGAACGCCAGCACCAGGTCAGCCCCCTGACGCTGGAAGAATTCCATGTGAACAAGGCGCTGGCCCCATTGCTGAGCAAACTCAAGGCGGGGGGCCTTTTGCTCATCGCCACCACCAACCAACCCGGCCTGTCACGCGGCTATCAATCCCGTCGCGAGCTGGAACGGATGCACGAGGTGCTGCGTCGCACCCTCCCGCTCGATGACCTCCTGGTTTGCCCGCATGATGAGACCGATCGTTGTCCATGCCGCAAACCCAAGCCCGGGCTGATTGTCGAGGCGGCCTTCAAATGGCACCTGGACCTGGACCGGTCGTTCGTCATCAGCGACAAGTGGCAGGACGCCGAAGCGGCCCGGGCGGCCGGCTGCACGTCACTACTGCTGCAATCGCCCTGGGTGGGCAACGTGCATCATGATTTCGTTCTGCCCGACCTGGACGCTATCGTGGACAAGATCCTCCGCTTGCGAACGCTCAGCCGGGCGGCGGCAGCTTAGCCAGTAACGGATCCGGATGTCCTTCGCCACGGCGCCGCCGCTGGCGACGCAGGCAGGCCCAGGTTCAAAACCGCCACCGATCAAGGGGTGGGCGGAATCATCTCCCCGGGCGAGGGCAGAGGTTTGGGCGCCTCCTCGGCCGGGGTAGGCGGCTGGTAGGGAGGCACGTCGCTCGGGCTGACGCGGCGGACCCCGCCGGTGACCAGAATCTTTCCATCCTGATCTGGTTGGAGCCGGGGGCGCTTGTCCACGTAGTCGTACGTTCGGCGGGCGATGACCTCGCCGTCCGGGTTAACGACGGTGTAATTGAAGGAATGGGCCCCGTCCTGATAGAGGAGGTGCAGGTTGCTGAATTTATCCACCTGCGGTTCCGGGCGACTGAAGGAAACGATCGGCCCGATGGGAAAGACGCGAAAGGTCTTGGCGCCGGAGGCATCGGTCAGACGCAGGTAGAGTCGAAGCTGCGCCTTGAGGTAATTCGCCTGCTGCAGGACGAACTTCCGGACTTCCGGGGTGGCGTTGGCCGGATTGGTGGAATTGGGGACCCCGATGTCCTGCTCCCACAATCTGGCTCCTTCGATGACATCGAAGTTCCTGGGCTGGCTGGTAATTTCCTGATTCCAGTCTTTGATCCGGACGGTAGCGGTAACGGAATAACGCCCCGAATGGCCCAGGGAAAAGTACGGCGCGAGGTCCACACGCTTGGTAGCCACTCTGGAAGACTCCAGGATAAACTCGCCCACGACGGGGACCTCGCCGGTCTTGGGCACCACTTCAACATCGCGCGATTGCACCGAGAAGGTGAGCCAATCCTCCTCCCGGCCGAGATGGAGAGGTTGCCCGGAGCGGTTGGTGATGCGTACCGCCGTAGGCAGCGCCTCGGCGGGCAGGAACTGATCCTGGTCCTGGGTGACCTCGACCGTGACTTGCGCCCAGACCGGCGACAAGCCGGTGACGCAGAGACCAAGCCATAAGCCCAATGCTTTCATTCGATCACTCTAAGGGGAGCCGGCGGAGTGGCAAGCCGTAAAAGTCAGGAACACCGAGGCAGGCAGTTCGCCCGAAGCGCGGGCTGTGTTCAATTGCTTCCCAGACGCCTTTGGACTGCGTCAACAACTGCGGCGGGCGAGATTGCCCGGAGGCACTCCAGCGGCTTGGCATAGGCGCAGCGAGGTTTCAGGCAGGGCACACACGGTAGCTCCAGTCGCACGACGTGCTCGAGCTGGCGGTAAGGCCCGGTCCGGCGCGGCTCGGTAGGGCCGAACAGCGCGACGACGGGCGTGCCCAGCGCTGCGGCGACATGCATCGGGCCGGTGTCGTTGGTCACCATGAGCTTGCTGAGCCGAATCCACTCGACCATTTCCGGCAGGGAAATCCTCCCCGTCAAATCGAGGCACCGGCGGCCATCAACGCGGGCGATGACTTCGCCCAGCGGACGATCTTCCTCGCCGCCAAGTATGACGAATTGAAATTCCAGGTTCGTTGCCGCCAAACGCCGAACCACCTCCGCGTAAGACTCCGCGGGCCAGCGTTTGTTGAGCCAGCGCGCGCCGGGCTGAATGATAATCCACTTCGCCCTTTCAACCGGCCACTTCCGTCGCACCGATTCGGCCAGACCGGGGCGTTCCGGGAGCCATTGGAATTCCCCATCCGCCGGCACGCCCAGGAGCGGCAGCACGCTCAGATACCAATCTACCGCATGGGTGAGGGCGGAGGGCCGCCGCACGATGAGGTCGTAGAATCCGCGCGCCCCTTCGCGGGGCTCGTCGAGGCCGATCAACAGTTTGCCGTTGGTGAGCCAGGCGAACGCGCCGCTGCGCATGAGGCACTGCAAATCAATTACCCAGTCAAAGGCTTGCTGCCGCAGCCACCGAATGCTGCGCCAGATTTCGGGCCAGTGCCGGGGCGTAGCCCAACGCCGCCGCGCAAAGGGAACCACGCCTGCCAGGTCCGGGTCGCCCTCCAATAACGGCGCCAGGTTGGAGTCAATCCACCAGTAGATTTCACTCGCGGGCAGGTGCCGCTTGAGCAGGCGCAGGACCGGCAACGCTTGCACCACGTCGCCGAGCGAACTGGGTTTGAGAATCAGGATTTTCACCAGGCGCAAAGCCGGGGGGGCGAGCTGACCCAGCAGTCACCGGAGCGCGGCGGGGAGAATCGGCGCGGGCGGCGAGCAAGCCGGGTTCAGCCGCACGAGAGAATTAGACATTCGGGGTGTCACCTGCCGAAGGCGAGGCGCTCGGCCAGGCGCGGCGGCAGGCCCGCATCCAGGATTTTCTTTTGGGCGGCCGCGATGTCGTATTCCAGGCGCCTTAATTCGATGGTCCCCTCGTCCACGTCATAGACCACGTAGGCGGCTTTGGGATTGTTGTCGCGCGGCTGGCCGATGGCGCCAACGTTCACAAAGTATTTCTTGCCAGGCTCGACCTTGAACTTGGAATACGTTCCGCCCCGCACCAGGTTGTCACGAATGAAGGCCACCGGGACATGGGTGTGGCCGAAGAAGCAGATGCTCGTGTTCTGATAGGTAAAGCTGGCGGCGGCCGCGAGTTTGTCAAAGACATACCCCCAACGCTGCGGACCATCGAGGGTCGCGTGGACGATGGTAAAGCTGGTGACCATCCGGACGTATTTCAGATCGCGCAACCACTGGCGGTCGTCCGGCGTCAATTGCTTGCGGGTCCAGCTCACGGCCTCGGCGGCGGCGGGGTTAAAGCCATCCAGCGGCCCGTCGGTGGAACAATACTCGTCGTGGTTTCCCTTGACGACGGGGATGTTCATTTTGCGGACCATGTCGAGGCACTCTTTGGGATTGGCGTTATAACCGACGACATCGCCGAGGCAGGCGTAATGCGTGCACTTCTGTTGTTTGATGTCCTCCAAAACGACTTGGAACGCCTCAAGATTGGCGTGAATGTCGGCTATGATTGCAAACTTCATGCAGCTTCTACCTTACAATTTCAAACCCGTGAAACTCACTTCTGGCTTCCTGCCAGGAGACCTCTTCCTGCCAGATAAAATGGTCCAAACCCGACTCGCGAATCGCCTGCCGAAACGCTTCCAGTTCGTCTTTGGCCCCTTCCGCGACCAATTCCACCCCGCCGCCGGGCAAATTGCGGACCGAGCCCGTCACAACGAAGCCGGTCGCGACCGATCTTACCGTGTAGCGGAAGCCGACGCCCTGCACCTGGCCCGAATAAAGAACCTGCATTCGCTTGCGATTCACAGTAATCACCCGCGCCAATGTGCCACAATCAGTCCGCTTCCGGGAGGAAAATCACCTCACCGCCGGTTTTGACTGCAGCCATAAAGCCATAACTCCCGACCCGGGCGCAATTCTTTTTCAACCTTTTTCTGCCAGAGGAATTCTGCTTGCCACAGGGGCAGCGTTCTTTTAGCACTGGAACCTAACGATGTCAGAGATAGCCCGATGAACTGACCCCAGGCAATGTCCGCGCTACCGACAGCCCAACCCCGGCCGCTGGTTTCAATCGTTTTCTCTTTCCGCAACGAAGAGGAAGTCATCCCGGAACTGGTCCAGCGACTGCAGGCCGTGGCGGCCCGGCTGCCGGTCGCTTGCGAGTTTATCTTTGTCAATGACGCTTCGACCGATCGGTCGCTGCAACTATTGGCCGAGCGAGCCAGCGAGGACCGGCGCATTAAGGTCATCACCCTGTCGCGCCGGTTCGGGGTGATGGAAGGGTTTCTGGCCGCAATGAAGCACGCCCGCGGCGACGCGGTCATCACCATGGACTGCGACTTGCAGGACCCGCCGGAAGTCATTCCTGAGCTGGTGGACAAATGGCAAGCGGGCGCCACGGTGGTCTATACTGTCCGCACGGACCGGGAGGGGGAATCCGCTCTCAAGATTCTATTGACGCGACTGGCGTACCGGGCGATTCGGTTGGTGGCGAACGAGAAAATGCCGGTGGAAGCCGGCGACTTTAAACTAATTGGCCGGCGGGTAGTGGATGAACTGTTGAAGTTAAACGAGACGGACCCGTATTTGCGAGGCCTGGTGACGTGGATGGGCTTTAAGCAAAGCCCGGTTTATTACAAGCGCGCCGCGCGGTCCAAAGGGACGACTCATTTTCCGCTCTTTCGCAGCAAGGGACCCATCGTGACCTTTGTGTTCGGCTTTACCTCGTTCTCCGTCTTGCCCCTGGCCGTGTTTCTGGTGCTGGGCCTGGCGTTGACCTTGCTGTCCGCGCTCTCGGCGGCTGTCCTGTGCGCGATGAAGTTGCTGGCGCTGACGACACCGCCATGGGGATGGCTCATTGCCACATTGGGTTTCTTTTCCGGGTTGCAATTGACGGGAATTGGCACCCTGGGCTTGTACCTGGGCCGCGTTTATAATGATGTCCGCAATCGCCCCCGGTATCTTGTCGCCAGCACTATCGGTTTTGAGGAGCAGCCTTGACGACCAGCCAGCGGAAAGGAAGGGAAAGGTCCTTTTCATGCGAGTCAGTCTTCACACCCTCCGTGCTCTGGCGCGGTGTATGCTGACAAGCATACCGTGCCGAAAGTTATCTACACAACCGACGGAGCCAAACGTGGCTTCATCACCGCCATATTGGCCCCCGTTCATTGCAGGCAGGAGCCGAGGTTTGGAGTCCGGCAATCCATGTGGTTTGTCACCCTGACCTTTGGAGCGATGGCCTTGCTGCGTCTGCTTCTGGCCCAGTAGTCGGTGCTGGGACGATTGGGTTGCCGGGCGCGGGGGGTGCAGTGCGCGGTGCGTTTCGTGTAGTTTGGAGTTGCTTTGTGTATGTTTTTTGTTTTTTTTTGT
>JBEKJO010000150.1:0-14581 GCA_050011195.1 Verrucomicrobiota bacterium
ACAAAACCGCCCGGGCGACAGAAAACCAGTCTAATTAACGCCTCTGTGCCACACTGCCGTCACCGAACCCGAAGACAGGGCAAAGGTTCCCCAGCCCGTGGTTCCCGGCAAGTAATGGACGGTCACATTGTTGTCACCGGAGAATACAGTTGCATCAGCGCTGGGAGCGTTACCTTGGAAATAGACTGCCGTCAGGCTGTTGCAGGAATCGAACGCAAAGTCCCCGATGTTGGTGACGCTGGTGCCTATCGTGACGTTGGTCAGGCTGGTGCAGTACTCGAACGCTTGGAACCCGATGTTGGTGACGCCATTGCCGATCTGAACGCTGGTCAGGCTTTCGCAGTCAGCGAACGCAGCGTCCCCAATGCTGGTGACGCTGTTGGGAATCGTCACGCTGGCCAGGCTGGTGCAGTAAGTGAACACAAAGTCCCCGATGTTGGTGATGCTGGTGCCTATCGTGACGTTGGTCAGGCTGGTGCAATCCCAGAACGCCCCTTTCCCGATGCTGGTGACGCTGTTGGGGATGGTGTAGGATGTTCCGACTAGGCCTGCCGGGTACTGGATGAGCGTGGTCTGGCTCTTGTCGAATAAAACTCCATCCACACTGCTATAGGCGGGATTGTTTGTATCCACCATGATTGCCGTCAGGCTGGTGCAGTCCTCGAACGGTTGGACCCCGATGTTGGTGACGCTGTGCGGGATAGTCACGCTGGTCAGGCTGGTGCACCCATCGAACGCATACTCTCCAATGCTAGTGACGCTGTTGGGAATCGTCACGCTGGCCAGGCTGGTGCAGTTTACGAACGCTTCCACCCCGATGCTAGTGATGTTGGTGCCTATCGTAACGCTGGTCAGCGCCCTGCAGGCTCCGAACGCATAGTCCCCGATGCTGGTGATCGTCAGGCCATTAGTCGAGCTGGGGATGGTCACCGCACCAGAGAGACAGCTCGGGTACGTGATGGTAATCGCGCCGTTATTGGTCGTGAAAGCGAACTGGGCTTGGACCGCAGCAGGCAGGGCCAACAGCAGCAGCAGCGGCAGCAGGCTCGTGACGCAGGCGGTTTTTAGACGCATGGCCAGCGTGTTCGGGTGGGTTGTTCCCGCAACGATGGTTCCCCATTTCATAGTTTGCTCCTTTATATTTTATATTTTAGGGGCGACCCTCGGCTCAGTTTGCCATGTTGTCAAATGGGGTATTCACCCCATATCCGGGAAACGGCAGCCCAGGGGGAAGGGACCTCACGCAAAGGCGCTAAGGCGCAAAGCTTCTTTCCCTTTTAGCGTCTTTAGCGGGCCTCGTTCCCCTTTGCGTGCTTTGCGTCTTTGCGTGAGCCTTTGCCGCTGCTGTCGCACGGCTCAGCAATCAGGTCGTAATCGGTGTGGCCGATGACCTTCACCTGCGCGAACTCACCGAGCGGCAGTTGGCCGCGCACGTACACGCGGCCATCAATGTCGGGCGCGTCGGCCTCGCCGCGGGCGACCAGGAAACGGCCCTGGAGCGCGGCGGGGTGCTGATCCCGGCCTCGAATCAGGCCGTGTTCCCAAGAGCTGACGCGGGCGCGCTTGAGTTCACTCGGGCTGGCCGCCTGCTCGACCAGGACGTTGATCGTGCGCCCGACGAACGATCCGGCTACCTGCACCGCGACTTCACGCTGAGCCGCCATAGCCCGGTTCCGGCGCTTTCGTTTGATCTTGTCTGGAATCTGGCCGGCCATCTTCCCCGCGCGCGTGCCTTCTTGCTGCGAATAAGTGAACACGCCCAACCGCTCGAACCGCGCCTCGCCAATGAACCCCAGCAACTCCTCAAAATGAGCCTCCGTCTCACCGGGGAAACCAAGGATGAACGTGGTGCGCAGCGCAATGCCGGGAATGCCCGCGCGAATGCGGCGGATAAGGTCCACGATGTATTGGCGGGAGGTCTCGCGCCGCATCCGCTCGAGCAGGTTCTCGTGAATGTGCTGGAGGGGAATATCCACGTAGCGCGCGATCTTGGGGCACTCGGCAATGGTTTGGATCAACTCATCGGTCCAATGCGCCGGATGGGTGTAGAGCAGGCGTATCCAGAATTCCCCGGGCAGGGCGTTCAACTCGCGCAGCAAGGTGCAAATCGTGGCGGCCTCCGCCGGGAGGGCCTTGACCGCCGCGCCGAATTGCCCGGGCGCAGAGATGGGGCAGGTGCGGTTCGGGCGCAAGTCCAGGCCGTAATAGGTCGAGTCCTGCGAGATCAGGTTCAGTTCCCTGACGCCGTCGGCGATCAGCGACTCGGCTTCTGCGACAAGGTCTGCTTGCGGACGGCTGCGATGGGAACCTCTCATGCGGGGAATGATGCAGAAGCTGCACGGATGGTTGCACCCCTCGGCGATCTTTAGGTAAGCAAAATGGCGCGGCGTCAGCCGGAAGCGCGGTGTCGCGTAGTCGGGGATGTAGCGGGGGCGGGGGGTGACCGTCAGCAGGGGCGGGGAGGGAGGAGGGAGGGGGGCGTGAAGCGTGATGCGTGATGCGTGATGCGTGATGCGTGGTGCGTGGTGCGTGGGCCGCGCACGACGCGCCAGGGCTTGTTTGACGATGGCCGTGACCTGCGCCACCTGGTCAATGCCCATGAAGGCGTCCACCTCCGGCAAAAGGGCGGGCAGTTGCTCGCGGAACCGTTGGGGGAGACAACCGGAAACGATCAAGCCCTGGCCGCGGTTCTTCGCTTCACGCAGCTCCGCCGATTCCAGAATCGTGTCAATGCTCTCCTGCTGCGCAGAATCAATGAACGAGCAGGTGTTCACAATCACCACGTCCGCCTGCGCGGTGTCGTTGGTGATTTCAATCCCGTCCTTCAGCAGCGTGCCGACCATGACCTCGGCATCAACGAGATTCTTGGCGCAGCCGAGCGAAATCAAACCCACGCGCACCGGGCGCTCGCTGGAATCTTCTTTCATCAAAGACCGCTCACCTTACCTCAGGGAGATAGGCTGCTATTTTGCAGTCATCGCCTTGGGGCTTTCTTGCCCGGAGGCCTCCTTATTGCTCTCAGCCACGCGCACAGTCGTGCCGCTGACCAGCGAATCGGCCGGATTGAGGATGACACGGTCGGCCGGGCCAACTCCTCCCACAATCTCGATGGTCGGCCCGAAGTCGCGGCCCAGCGCGACGCGGCGCAATTCGACTTTCCCATCGGCGCCCACCACCCCCACTTGCGGACCCTCGGAGCGAAACAGCAGCGCATTTGCGGGCAGAGTCAACGCCGGGTCCAGTTTAGCTTCAGTCAAGCGCACCTGGACGTAGGTGCCGGCCAGGATTTCGCCGCGCGAATTATCCACCTCGAGCTCGGTGAGGAGGGTCCGGGAGTCGGCGCTCATGGCCCCGGAAGTCCGCACCACTTTTGCCGGAAACACCCGTCCGGGCAATTCCGGGACGGTCAGTTCCGCCATCTGCCCGGGGGCCACCCCCTGGGCGGCGGCTTGCGGCACGCGCACATACACCCGCAAGGTCCCCGTTTGCGCCAGCCGGAAAAGTTCGTTGCCGCTGCCCGCCGCCACCAATTGGCCGACATCGGTTCCCCGCGCGGTGATGGTGCCGGCGAACGGGGCGGTGACCCGCTCAAAGGATTGGAGTTCCTCGAGCCGGCGCACATTGGCGCGCGCGGCTTCGACGGTCGCAGCCTTGAGTTCCAGGTCGGCCTTTTTCTCGGCGGCTTCCTGCTCGCTGACGCTGGCGGTCTTGAGCAAGTCGGCCCAGCGGGCGTCGGTGGTCCGGGCCAGCGCGAGGGCGGCTTCGGCCTGGGCGAGCTGGGCGCGGGCCTGGGCCAGTTCTTGATTCAGCTCCGGCGTGTCAATTTCCGCCAGCAAATCCCCCGGCTTGACCTGCGCGCCGATGTCCACCAGGTAGCGTTTGAGGTAGCCGCTGGTGCGGGCATAAATCGGCGCTTCGACCAGTGCCTTGGCTTCGGCGGGCAGCGTCAGTCCGGCGGTGGTCTTGCCCGGCGCGGGCGATACCACGCTGACGGTCTGAACGGCGAGTTCCCGCGTCGCGGCGCGCAAAGCATGGCGATGCAGCGAGCGGGGAATCAGACCGACCACCGCGCCAATGACGATGAGCACGGCAGCCACGATGGCGGCGTGGCGCAATTTGGCACCGGAACTCGCGGCGGCGGCAGACGTGGACGCCAAGGCTTCCCGGGCAGGGGGGATCGGAGTCGGTTCTTTTATTCCAGAGGGATTCATAGTTGAGCTCAGGCGCCGGCCGCAGCCGGGTTCATGCCGCCGGCTTGAGGCGCAAAATCGGAGTGGGTCTTGACCGGCACAGTCGCGCGCCGGTGCAACAGGCTGAAGACGACCGGCACGAAGAACAGGGTGGCGATGGTAGCCACGACCAGCCCGCCAATGACGGCGCGGCCCAGCGGCGCGTTCTGCTCGCCGCCTTCGCCGAGGCTCAGGGCCATAGGCAACATGCCGATCACCATTGCCGCCGCGGTCATCAGCACCGGCCGCAACCGGCTGGTGCCGGCCTCCCAGGCTGCCGTCAACGGGTCCATGCCCTGCCGCAAGTCGTTCCGCGCGAAGGTGACCACCAGCACGGAATTTGCCGTGGCGACCCCCAGGCTCATGATGGCCCCCATCAGCGCCGGCACGCTGGCGGTCGTGAGCGTGATGTGCAACGCCCAGACCACGCCGGCGAGCGCGCCGGGCAGCGCCGTGATGATGATGAACGGATCGAGCCAGCTTTGGAAGTTGACCACCAGCAGCAGGTAGATCAGTACAATCGCCATCACCAATCCAATGCTCAGGCCGGCAAAGCTGGAATGCATCGTCTCGGCCTGGCCGCGCAACATAATCGAGCTGCCCCGGGGAAGCTCTTTCTCCGCTTGCGCGATGAGCGGCTTGAGGTCGCTCAGGACGCCGCCGAGGTCGCGCCCGCTGACGCCGCCATAAATGTCAATGACCGGCATGACGTTGTAATGGGAGAAGATAGTCGCGCCGGTAGTGCGGGTCACCGTGGCGAGGTTGGCCAGCAGTTGCTCGTCCCCCTGGCCCGGCTGGCTGGCGTTGATGGGGATCGAATTGAGGGCGGACAGCGAATCCATCCGGTGCTCGGGGACACGGATGTTGACGAGGTACTGGACGCCGACACGTGGGTCCATCCAATAAACGGGGGACACCTGCCCGCTGCCACTCAGGCCGAGCAGAATCGAATTGGCGACATCGCGCTCCGCCAGACCCATCCCGGAGGCCCTGCTGCGATCTATGGCCACGTTCAGTTTGGGCAAATCGGCCGGCTGCTGCACGCGCACGTCCACCGCGCCGGGCACCTGGCGAATCTTGTCCGCCAGGCGCGCGGCGATCTCGCGGTTCTTCGCCTGGTTGCGGCCCACCAATTGAATATCGAACGGCGCGGGCAGGCCAAAGTTGATGGACTGGCTCACAATGTCGGCGGGCAGAAAATAGAACGTGATGCCCGGGAACTCCCGATTGAGGCGGGCGCGCAAGCGGTCCATGTAACCGGCGGTCGGATGGTGCTCGGGGCGGAGCGAGACGAGAATGTCCCCGTCGCCGGTGCCAATCAG
Source organism: Verrucomicrobiota bacterium (assembly GCA_050011195.1). Taxonomy (GTDB): domain Bacteria; phylum Verrucomicrobiota; class Verrucomicrobiia; order Limisphaerales; family UBA8199; genus PALSA-1440. The sequence continues at coordinate 5,552 of JBEKJO010000150.1, forward strand.
GCCGCTGTCGTTATAGGTCAGATTGATGCTGGAAGCGGGAATGCCGATGTTGTCCAACATGCCGCGGAGTTCCTCCGCCGGGATTTCCCGGCGAATGGCGGCCTCGACTTCATCGACCAGTTTGGCGGTTTCCTCGATGCGTGTGCCGCTCCGGGCACGGAGGTGCAGCCGGAATTGCCCGGCATCGACCGAGGGAAAAAAGTCCTGCCCAAGCTGGGGCACGAGCAACATCGAGCCGACACAGAACAGCAGGAAGATCGCCGCAAAGGGGGTGCGATGGTGCAGCACGGCCCCGAGCAGGATGCGGTAGCCCTCGCGGAAACGGTCGAAACCCCGTGCGAAGCTGGTCTGCACTGCTGCCAGCGGCCGCAGCCAGGGAGCAGTCGCGGCGGGGTCGTCGTGGCCGGAGTAGTGCTCCACGTTGCGGTAGAACCACATCACCAGCGTCGGAACCAGCGTCCGCGACAAGACGTAGCTGGCCAGCATGGCGAACACCACCGCCTCGGCCAGCGGCACAAACAGGTAGTGCGCCACGCCGGTCAGGAAGAACATCGGCACGAACACGATGCAGATGCAGAGCGTGGATACGAAGGCCGGCATCGCGATCTCCTGCGCGCCGTCCAGAATGGCGTCGTCGAGCGCTTTGCCCGACGCCATGTGCCGGTGGATGTTCTCGATGGCCACCGTGGCGTCATCCACCAGAATGCCAACCGCCAGCGCCAGCCCGCCCAGGGTCATAAGGTTGATGGTTTCGCCCAGCGCGCTGAGAATGGCAATCGAGGTGAGCACCGAAAGGGGGATCGAGAGCGCGATGATGAAGGTGCTGCGCCACGAATCGAGGAACAGCAGAATCATCATCGCGGTGAGCGCGGCGGCGATGACGCCTTCCCGGACCACACCGGAAATGGCCGACCGGACGAAGATGGATTGGTCGGCAAATTCCTTAACGTTGAGGTCAGAGGTAAGGGTACTGAGAACCTGCGGCATGGCCTTCTTGACCCCGCTGACCACGTCGAGAGTGGAAGCGGAGCCGGATTTATAGACGGTGAGCAGCGCGCCCCGCACGCCGTCGTTGCGCACAACGTTCTGCTGCGGCTGGTAACCGGCCCGCACTTGTGCCACGTCCCGTATGCAAATGAGCGCGCCGTTGACGGTCTTGATGGGGAGGTCGCCCAGCTCATCAATCAGCTTGGGAGTGGCGTTCACCTCGACGGCGTATTCTGTGCCGCCGATTTTGGTGGTGCCGCTGGGCAGGATGAGGTTCTGGGCGTTGAGCGCGTTGAGCACATCCATCGGCGCCAGGTTCTTCGCCTTAAGCGCTGTCAGGTCCAGGTCCACCGACACGAGCGGGGACTTGCCGCCGTAAGGCCAGGGCATGGCCGCGCCCTGCACCGTGGCGAGGCCAACGCGAATCTGGTTGGCGGCCAGGTCGAAAATCTCCTGCTCGGAGAGCTTCGGGCTGCTGATGCTGTACTGCAGGATGGGAACGGTGGAAGCGCTGTAACGGACGATCAGCGGCGGGGTCGTGCCCGGCGGCATCGAGCGGATCACCGTCTGCGCGATGGCGGTCACCTGCGCCACGCCGGCATCAACGGAAGTGCCCTCGCGGAAAAAGACTTTGATGACGCCAATGCCGTTATAAGCGTTGGACTCGATGTGCTCGATGTCATTGACCAGGGTAGTGAGCGAGCGCTCCTGCGTGTAATTCATCCGCTGCTCGATGTCCTTGGCGTCCAGGCCGGCGTATTGCCAGACAATGCTGACGACCGGAATGTTGATGGACGGGAAAATGTCCGTCGGCGTCCGCCGCAGCACGAACGGCGTCAGCAGCAACAGCACCAGCGACGCCACCACGAAGGTGTAGGGCCGCCGAAGGGCTAACCGGACAATCCACATAACTCGAACAGTATTGTCAGAACCAGCTTGGCCGGGGCAATATAAGTTTGATCGGACGTCTCATCGGGGCGCGTCTTACCCGTACCACCATTGCCACCGGAGCGAATTCCCTCTCCCCACGACGAAGGAGTGGGGAGAGGGGCAGGGAGAGGGGCATTTCAACCGCGTCGTTGCTGCGTTCCCGAACCCCTCTCCCCAGCCCTCTCCCCGCTCGTCCCTCGCGGGGAGAGGGAGTGCGCGCGCTGGTGATGCCGACAAGAAGTTATCTCTCATGGCGGCGCGACCTCCAGGCACACCATCCGTGTCAGGTCGCGGGCGATGAGCCTCCCGCCGGCCAGCGCCAGCGGCCCCCACGATTGTTGGCCTTTCAAGACCTGCGCCTGGGCCAGCAGCGCATATTTGTCCGGCGTCGCCTCGAGGAGGCGCAGCAGGCCCGCGTCGTTCATGGCAAAGATAAGGCCGCCGGCCATGACGAAGGAGCCGAGGCCAAATTGCTGGCCGGAGGGGCTGGTCCAAACCGGCTTGCCCTCGAGCGTCAGGCAAACGAACTTGCCGTCGGCCCGGACGCCGTAGAGGTGGTTATCGTGAAGAATGGGCGTGTGCTGCGTGGCGCCGAACACTCCCGCCGCCAGCTTGAAAACGGTGCGGGGCACGAAGAGGCCGGCTTCGGGAGGGCGAGCGTCCCCGCGAGCCCTGACTTGCTCGGGGGTGCCGGAAGAGTTTGGGCTCGCGGGGACGCTCGCCCTCCCCGCGAGTTGCAGCATCAGGCTGCCCGCGTCGTAACCGCCGGTCAGAAATATCCGGCCCCCGTCCAGAATCAGCGGCGAGGGCACAGTGGCAATGCTGATCTTCCAGTCCGGGGTTTCCCAAAGCACTGAGCCGTCCCGGGCGGAGACGCCCACCACTCCCTTGCTGGCGCAATAGACGTACATCCGCTCGCCGCCGAACTCCATCGGCATCACCGACGAATGGGTCATGTTCCAACCGTGCGGATTGGGCGTTTGCCAGAGGACCTTGCCGGTCTGACTCTCCAGCGCCAGCAACAGCGCTTCTTTGCCGCCGGGCGCAAGGATGACCGCGCCGTTGTCAATCAACGGGCACTGCCCGGCGTACCAGGGCGGAACCGTCGCGCCGTATTGGCGAACCAAATCCAGCCCCCAACGCAGTTCGCCCGTCGCCGAGTCCAGGCAGACCACGTGGCACTTGGGGCCCATCGCGACGACGACCTGGTCGGTCACCGCCGGCACGGTGCGCGACATGCCATGATTGCGCTTCACCGGGACCGGATAGGCATAACGCCAAATCTCACGGCCATCCGCCAGGGACAGGCAGCGGAGTGCGTCTCGTTTCTTGTCGCGGTCGTAGTCCATCACGTACACACGCCCGTTGAGGACGGCGGCGCCGGCGTAACCTTCGCCCACGTCAACGGCCCACAACTCGCGCGGTTGACCCGGCGGCCAGCTCCGCGCGAGGCTCGTCGTTTCCGGGCTGATGCCATCCCGATTCGGCCCGCGAAACTGAGGCCAGGCCCCGGGCAGGTTCGCCGGCTGGCCGTCGGAGCGGACGAGATGGCCTGCGAGAACGGGGTTGGCGGTGCCCCCTTCACTGGCTGGGGCCTGGTCCGTTCCCGGCACGCGCAGTGCCAGCGGCTTGTCTGGCCCGCGCATGAACCATAGCGCCAGCGCCACCAGCGCCAGAAACCCGAGCGCTGCCGGGAGCAGAAACACTGTCTTCGCCGATCCAGGCCTCTTCATCCATTCAGCGCGTTGTGCGGTAATTCGGACATATTCAGGCTGACAACATGCCGCCTGTCCGGCAGCCAAGCCAGAGCAAACCTGTCTATGTGGCGCAGGCGTCTCGCCTGCGAGTTCACCGGGCGTCCAGGCGCATCCGAGCACGGCCCCCAAGGAGCGAGAACGCCCCCACGGTCACGGACCGCGAGCCGTCCCCGGCTCGCAGTCCGGGGGCAGTGTCCGCATGCGCCCCGGGCGTCCCGCCCGGCACCCTTGAAAACTCTTTCACACTGCTATACCTTGAACTCCGGCATTGGGGGACGCCATGCCGCTCAGCGGCTGGACCCTACCGGTGCGCGACCCAGAGGCCGGACGGCAAAAAGAAGCACGCGAGGGCGAGCGTCCTCGCGAGCCTTGGATGCCCGCCGGAGGACAGGGCGAGAAAAAGAAGAGGCTGGGAAGCTTGAAACGAGCCTGACACGAGCCTGAAAGGACGGCAGCACTACGGCGGCGGTGCACGGGCGCTGCTCCGGCGCCACAACCGCGTTCCTCCGGCCATTTGGCGTGGCGGCGGCGGGACGCCGCCCAAACCCGCAGGCGAGACACTCCCGCGCAAGGGGTTGAGAGACGGGCAACCGGGAAAAAGGGTTGTGTTTTGGCCGCGATCGGCAACATTGTCTTGGTCATGAACGCGATCGAAACTACCGGGGTTGTGGACGCACAGCATCAGTTGCGGCTGGACAAGCCGCTGCCCATTGCCGGACAAAGTCGCGTCAGGGTGATTGTGCTTGTGCCGGAGGAAGCGGACATCTCGGAGACTGCGTGGACGAAAAGCGTCGCGACCAGTCCCGCGTTCGATTTCTTGAAGGATGCCGCCGAGGACATTTACACCGCAGCCGATGGTAAACCGTTTCATGACCAAGGGTAGAATTGTCCTTGTCCCTTTTCCTTTCGATGACATGACGGCCGGCAAGGTGCGGCCCGCCGTGTGCCTGACCGATCCCATTGGCCCTTATCGCCATGTCGTTGTGGCCTTCGTCAGCAGCCAGATGCCGGTGAACCTTGCCGCCACGGATGTTGTGCTGGATCCGCAACGCGAGGATTTTGCAGCAACCGGATTGCGGGTGGCCTCGGTGTTGCGGCTCCACCGCCTGGTCACATTGACAACGGCCCTGATCCGACGGGAGTTGGGCAAGTTGTCGCCAGCCTGGCAAGACGAAGTCGATCAAAAGCTGGCCGTCCTTTTTGGACTAAAAGTCTCATAAAGCAGTCCGCGCTGGCGTAGCCCGCCGCGCACGCCACTTCGTCCTCGCGGCCTGCCTCCTCTGCCTTTCGCGAAACCCAGGCCAGGCGGCCTTGGCACGGTTGGGGGTATGCGCGCGTCACCGTGTCCCGGCGTTGGCTCAGCGTGCGCCGGGATGGGCCCGTTACGCCAACGCCAACTGCGCTCCCCGAACAATGAATCCTGGCCGTCTCCGCCCCTTCCAGCAAGCCAGAGCCAAACTCCGGCTTTTGGACAAGTATGAGGCGACACAATGAATGAATACCAGTTTCCCAGGACCCTTTCATTAGGCAGACCCTTTCATTAGGCTTGCAGCCATGGGCTGGATGGGTTCAAATGCGTGGCGCGATGGCAGAGGAAAGCGACAGTAACAGTTCCATTCGCTTTGTGAGGGTGGTCCTTCCTTGGCTGCTGGGTGCCGGGATGCTGGTGGTTTATCTGCTGACGCTCAACCACTGGGTTTCTCCGGGGAGCCTGGGGTTGATCACCAACATCAGCGGCTTGAACTATCGTGCCGAGCTACTCGGGCCGATCACTTACCTGATGACCTGGCCGTTCCGCTGGCTGCCGGCAGCCTGGATTGCACCGGCGCTGAATCTATTTGCGGCCGGCTGCGCGGCGCTCAGTCTCGCGTGGCTGGCCCGCGCTGTGGCGTTGCTGCCGCATGATCAGACCGACGCCCAGCGGCTGCGGCTGCCGGGAGACTTTTCGTCGCTCACCATCCGCACCGCTTGGCTGCCGCCGACACTGGCGGTGGTGATCTGCGGGTTGCAACTTACCTTTTGGGAGCACGCCATCGTGGCCACGGGCGAGATGTTCAACCTGTTGCTGTTTGCCTGGCTGGTCCGCTGCTTGCTGGAATTGCGAACTGATGGGAACAAGGTGCGACTGTCTCGCTTCGCGCTGGTGTACGGTCTGGCGGTCGCAAACAACTGGGCGATGGCGGCCTTTGGCCCGCTCTTTTTCCTGGCCGCGGTTTGGGCCGCCCGGGCCAACCCTTTCAGAAAGCGGTTTCTGGAGCGCGTGCTCAGGGCGTTCAACGGTCGGAACCTCCCTTGGTTCGTGCGGTTCCGGAAGGCGCTTCGGCCCTTCAATCCGCGTCTATGGGCGGCCATGCTCGCCTGCCTTCTGGCGGGGCTGTCACTGCTCCTGCTGTTGCCGCTGGTGGCCAGTTGGCCGGACGACAGCCAAACCGATTTCTGGCCGGCCCTGCTCTTGACCCTCCGAATCTACAGGAGATTGTTGCTGGCCTTTCCGATGCGCGTGGTCCTCCTGCTCTGCCTGGGTTCGGTGTTGCCCGCCCTGTTTATGGCCATCCGCTGGCGCAGCTTGGCGGGCGGCGCAAATGCCACAGGTAAGCTCACTGCCGGTTTGTTCCACTTCGTCCACGGGCTTTTCCTGACCGCGTGCCTGTGGGCAGCGCTGGACTTGCCGCTCAGCCCGCGCCGGCTGGGCATTGGTTTCCCCTGCCTGCCGCTCTATTATCTAGGGGCATTAAGCGCTGGTTATTTCAGCGGCTACTTCCTGCTGGTCTTCGGAAGCAGACCGCGCGAGGGCCGACGCCGGTCGGGCCTGCTGACACGGTTGGTCAATCGAGGCGTGACCGGTGCCGTCCATGTGGCGTTCGTGGCCGCGCTGGGGCTCTTGCTCTGGAACAATCTGCCCCATATACTCTGGAGCCGAAGCGGCGCGTTGGAGATCTATGGGCGCTTGCTCGAACGGTGCCTGCCCGCCCCCGGAGCGATCATCATAGGCGACGACCCGTTCCGCCTGCCCTGCCTGCAAGCCACCTTGGTTCGACACGGCCAGCAAGCCGCCTACCTGCCGCTTGATCCCTCCCTGCTCTCCGAGGGAGCGGGCTATCTCGAATTCCTCCGGGAGCGCCACCCCGAATTCAATGTGGAGCCGCCCGCCTTTCGTTTGGCCTCCGATTTGACCAACTTGATAGTAATGGTTCCCTGGGTGCAGGAGTTGGCGGCGGCACGCCCCGTTTACGATCTTTACCCGATCTTCGGGTACCTGGGCGAGGCCTTCTCCGTCCAGCCGCGCGGTTTGTTTTACCGGCTCAACCCCCGTGCGGCCAATGCGCTGGCTCTGCCCCCGCTGCCGCCGGAGGCGCTGGGGGAGAACCGGGCCTTTTGGCAGGCCATTGCCGCAGGGCCGCTGGCCGAGTTAGTCGGCCGCATCCGGTCGCCGGAACAACCTGCCCGCTTTGGCCTCTGGCAGCGCATCCTCCGGGAGGCCAATGCCCTGCCGGAGCCGGACCACTCGGCAGAGGCACTCGGGGGCTGCTGTTCGGCGGCACTGGATGCCTGGGGCGTGGAGTTGCAAAGAGCCGGCCTGCTCGCCGAGGCGGGCGAGTCCTTCCTGCTGGCGCTTCAATTAAACCCGGCCAATGCAGCGGCGCAGATCAACCGTGAGTTCAACCAAACCCTCCAGGCCCATAAACCCGCCGCCATCCCATCCACCCGGCAGGTCGAAGCCCGGTTCGGCCAGCGCCGCTCGTGGGAGGAGATTCTCACCATGGACGGGCCGATTGATGAGCCTAATGCCTGCTACAAGCTGGGGAGTCTGTTTGCCGAAGCGCGGCTCCCCCGGCAGGCCATCGAGCAGTTTGCGCGCGCCCGGACCCTTGCCCCGGCTTACCCCGACACCGCCTTGCGGTTAGCCGAGCAACTCCTCCTCCTTGCCGACTACACCAACGTCCTCGCCGCGGCCAGTCAAATGCTCCGGCTTGAACCCCGAAATCCCGATGGACTGCTTCTCGAGGGCTGTTCGCTGCTGGGGCTTAAGGATTACGAACATGCCCTCACCCCGCTCAGCGAGCTGTTGACCATCCAGACCAATTCCAGGGCCAGCCTGGCGCGAGGCATCGCCTACCTCGAATTGGGGAACCTCGACGCCGCCCGACAGGATTACGAACAGGCCGCCCAGTTGCTCACCAATGCTTGCCCGGCGTGGTTCGGTTTGGCCGAAGTTGCCTATCGCCAGAAGGACACCGCTGCTGCCATTAAGTACGGCGAGTTATTCCTAAGCAACGCACCACCCACTCTCCCGGACTGCCGGCTCATCGAAGCCCGCCTGGCTGAATTGCGGACGGGCGACGATGGACCCTTAAAGCCAAATGAATGAATACCAATGTCCTGGGACTTTACAGAGGGAGTTTTCCCGCAGGTTGCTTGAGGTTCAAATCAAAAGCCGAACCGAAGAACCGGTTCGGCTTTTCGCATTCAATATCTGCGGCCTTTAAGGAATCAAAGCTTCCGCTTAATCACCAGAACGAGTCCGGCCAGGAGCAGAAGGGAAACTGTGGTCGGTTCGGGAACATCAGCAACTTGGATCCAAATACTATCAGATCCAAGGCCATTATTATTGGCGGCAATCGCATCTACCACTATTTGGGAGCCCAGTATCATTGTGATCTCATACGAAGTGGCACCATTTGCTATCAACCAACTTGTAATCGCACTTGTCGAAGCAATCACATCTGCGTTTGGAGTAAACAGGCCGGTCAAATACCCACCGTTGTAGTACCAATAATGGGGAGTCCAATAGACACTGGCCTGAGAAGCAGTGCTAAATGGCATCACCTGAGTCCCATTCACTCCAGTGTAGATATCCCACACGTACATCGACTGATTCTGACGAACGTCGTAAATGGACCAAGTATATACCGTTTGCGCCGTTAGGCTCGAATATGTGTAGTCATACCAGTCCGTAAAGCCCAACCACCCTGCGTAACCACCCCACCCAAGTCCATATCGAGACACGTAAGGAGACACATTCGGATCGGTTAATGGATAATACCACCCTAGGTACGCGGGCCAGTAATACCCACCCCAGTTGTAAGCGTAGTTCCCATACCAGTACCCGGTTGGCACGTTCACATCGATCGTCGTATAGGTCAACGTTGTGTAGGCATCAAGTCCAACCCAACTAGATGCAATTTGAGCCCGCGCGCTGCCCGCCAGCAATGCCGCCATCATTAACGGGTACAACAACAGTTTTTTCCTAATAGGGAATTGCTTTTGGAGGCCGTGGGGCACGGGGTCCGACCGGGAGGTTACGAGTTCGTCTTCGACCATGGTGTTGAGCTTCTTCATATTATTTCCTTAATTA
>JBEKJO010000151.1:0-14550 GCA_050011195.1 Verrucomicrobiota bacterium
CTGACCAGGAGGATGAACTTTGGGAGGGGCCGGGGGTGGCGACCTGGTGGCTGGATAGAGTGATTGCGCGACTCGCGCATAAAAAGCGCTACATGAAACGCCAGGACTGCATTTTCTACGGCTTTGGCTCTCCCGTTTGACCGGGGAGTAACAATACTCGCCTACGTGCTCTAGGGCTACAGGTGGACATCGAGCCGGTATCGCATCGCCTGGGACAGGCACCTCATGGGTGCAAGATCATTTCCATGCTGCGGAGAAGTTTGCACGAAAGCATTAAAGAAGCTCTCCCTTTTTTGGCAATCACTCACCCTTTTTTGGCATTTTACACGAATCTTCTTGACATGTGTTGGCCGGTTACGTACCAAGAGGTACGCTGGGGTCCTTTAGTACTCTGGTGGGTGCGCCTGTGTGAAGTCGTGTGTGGCCCCCCACTCTGTCTCACACAGGAGAGCACCCACACCACTCTGTACCGGGTCCAAAGCACCCGGCCCCTCCTACCCCCTCCTGCCCCCCCTCTGGCCACAACCAACCCCCATACTCTGCTACTCCTGCTACTAGTCTCCCTTGTACCATTATGGGGTGGAGGTTGGCTGGTATATCAGGCGAGATCGGCCCGGACGCCCTGCTCTTGCAGGCAACGCCCCAGTTTCAGCCCGGCGTCTTCGCGTGATGCGAACCTCACCATAATCCGGGTTAACGCTGCAACCCGGCACCGTCACTCACGGCGTCACCAGCGTGCCCACCGGCTCGCCCATGACCACGCGCTTGAGGTTATGCGGCCGGAACAAGTCAAAGACGATGATCGGCATTTTGTTGTCCATGCAGAGCGAGAACGCCGTCGAATCCATCACCTTGAGTTGCTTTTGCAGCGCCTCAACGTACCGGATCCGCGCATACCGCTTCGCTTTCGGGTTCTTCTTGGGGTCGCTGTCGTAGATGCCGTCCACCTTGGTCGCCTTGAGGACCACGTCCGCGCCGATTTCGTTCGCCCGCAAAGCCGCCGCCGTGTCGGTGGAAAAGTAAGGATTGCCGGTCCCGCCGCCGAAGATGACCACCCGGCCCTTTTCCAAATGCCGCACCGCGCGCCGCCGAATGAAGCCTTCCGCCACCTGCGCCATGCTGATGGCGCTTTGCACCCGCGTGGCCACGCCGATCTTTTCCAGCGCGTCCTGCAAGGCGAGCGCGTTGATAACCGTCGCCAGCATGCCCATGTAATCGCCGGTGGCGCGCTCGATGCCGCGCTCGCTGCCGCTCAGCCCGCGAAAGATATTCCCGCCACCCACCACTACCACCACTTGCACGCCCAGGTCGCGCACCTCGCGAATCTGCTGCGCCATGTCCCGCACGGCCTGCGGACAGATGTTCAGCCTCGCCTGGCCGCCGAGGGCTTCACCGCTCAGTTTCAACAGAATCCGACTGTACTTGGGGCGTTTCGCTTCTTTCATAGCATCTATGCGTGTTGCAACCGCAATTCCTGTGACGACTTTTAACACCCCCTGCCCGCGACGTCAAATCAAAGCCACGGCAATTCGTCCAACGCCTCAGGGCGGAAGGGGCTTGTTGCTTTTGGGGAGCATTTCGGCACAAGTCCTTTCCGGGACGACCCGAAGGCAGGCCAACCGAACGGCGGCCGGCGAAGGTCCGCTCTATTGATCAATGCTGGCGGCGGCGACCGGGTCCATCGTCCAGGACGGCACGGCATCCCCGTCCACACCGTCATGGGCCTTATTGTCGTTGTCCCAGCGTTGCCGCCACAGACTGTTCGCGGGATTGACCACGTCAGGCCGTTTGGCGGTCTCGACATGGCCGTCCGTGAGAATAAAGTCGATTCGGCCATTGTGGCGGTTGGACGGCCACTGGCTATGGCCGGCGCTGCTGTCCGTGGGATCCAGGTTCGCATCGAAACTGATCAAGGCCGCGTTGGGTTGTGCTCGGACATCCCCGAGCAGGATCATTTGGGTGGGCCTGGCCACCGTGGTATCTGTTACCGGACCTTGGTACCAACCGCCGTCAACGTCGCCGCCCAATCCGAGCTGCGGTTTGTGCGCGAGGTCCAACCCCCAGTCGTTGTAGCCGAGGGAAAAGCGCGCTGCGGGCGTGACCGTGAAAGGATCATAGACGCCGTTTTCTCCAGTCCCTCCCAGCGTCAGGTTGACGTTGGTGTCCCAGGCGCTGTTCGCGGCGGCGGCCGGGCAGTAGAAGGCCTTTCGATTGTTCCCCATCAGGCTATAGATGCGCGTCATCCAAACGTAGCAGTTATGAACCGCGGAATAATCGCCGGGATATTGCTTGTAATCGCTGACATACATAACCGTCGCGATCCCAATCTCGTGCAGGTTGTTCATACACGATGCCTGCAGGCCTTTGGCCTTGGCCCTGGCCAGGGCCGGCAGCAGCAGGGCGGCCAGAATGGCGATGATGGCAATCACAACGAGGAGTTCAATGAGAGTGAAGCCAGTGGACAAGCCGTTGGTGAGGAGCCTCTTGCGCCTTTTGACGGAAGCCGTTGTTTTCATGGTGGTCTCTTTCTGTTTGAGCAACTTGCCGATATGCGCGCGCCAGGCACAAGGGCACAACGCCGCCAACAGTTGCCAATCACTGCCAGACCTAGCTGAACTGATCCGGCGGCGCAAGAGCTTTTAGGGTTCAATCTCGCACCCCTCGGTCCGATCACGGGCTGGTTGGCAAGGCGTTGATCTCGACGGCCTTGCCGTTGCCCACCACCACCTTGCCGGAAATGCGGGCATTAAGAAGCGGCAGAAGGTCCGGCTGGGCGGAACCGGCTCGGCCTCCGCCGAGGTCACTCCCGAGGCTTAGGTAGTTAGTCAAGGGCGGGAGCGAGGGCGAATTAGTGGCGGCTATGAGGTTGCCGGTGAACACCACTTTCTTATGCAGACTCCGGTTGGTGCCGGCGACGCGGAAGAAATAAGTCTGCGGCGCCGGCTGGTCTGCAGCGAAGCTGGCCGCAGCGCTTTCTTGGAGCACCCCTCTTGCCGCGGCTGCCGGGGCGACCGCGGGTGCTGCCGCCTTGGCCGAACGCTGGCGCCGGGCTGCTTCTGCGATCCGGACGTAGCCGCTGTACACCGAACCGTCGCCATCTACGATCCGCAGCTCGGGGCCGGCCTGTTGCACTTCAAATGAGGCCAACACGGGGTGCGCGGGCGTAATTTTGTCCGCATGGGCGGCTTTTGTATGGGGTCCCGACACTACTTGAGCAAACCGCTGGGCGACAGCAACGCCTTTGTTGGCCTCCTTTTGGGTCTCGTGGGTGGATTTGAGGAAGCCGTCCGTCAGGGCTGGAGAGGGGTTGGAGCGTTTGGCCGAAGCGACCGCGCCCGGCAATGCGTAGCCGAATGCAGGTTGGCCGGCTTTCTCACCCATCAGTCTCTTCGCATCTTCGTTTGCGGTCACCACACTGGCTGCCGGTAGCGTCATGGCTACAGGGGGCGGGGCAGCGGGAGCGGCGGGGACGCTGGCGGGCGGGGCTGGTTTGGCCGCCAACCCGAGTTGCCGGTCAGAAACACCGTTGGCGGTTTCGGCAGGAGGTTGCGCGGTCGTGCCGCCGACAGCCGCGTTCTTTGCCTCGGCGGCCTCGTGCCGGTTGGCCGGTGGGGAGGCGGCTGGCAACACGAGTTTCTCCCGAGCCTCACTGTCCGGCTGTGGGACGATGCTGTTCTTTGAAAGTGGTGGGCGCTCGGCCTCGAGCTGGCGGACGGGTGGCGCCGTCTCTGCGAGCGCCACCGCCGGAGGATTCGCCTGTGCGGCAGGGGCAGGCGGAGGGGGGACCGGGGCCGCCGCGGCGGGCGGTGGCGGCAGGGGTTGTTCGGCCGGCACGGCTTGAGGCACGGGTTCGTTCTTGGCCAGCAGGCTCTCCGGTTTGCCTTTGCCGGGGCCGGGCAAAAGCATATACACCGCCACGGCCAGCACGGCGAAGAGGGCCACGCTCCAGGCCAACCGCGGCCACAGTTGGCCAAGAACCTCGGAGAAAGAGCGGGTCTCGCGCTTAAGTTTGGCAAACCTCCGCACCACCTCGCCCTGCAACAGGCGCCGGTTGGCCGGGTGCAGTTCGAGCGGCGCGCCGGCCTCGTCACGACGCTTCTTCGCCGCGGCGCGCAGCAGCTTTTCAATCGGGCGTTCCGGTTCGTTTGCCATATTCGCTATGAGTTAGACGGAAAGGCCGCGGGTTTCTCCCGTGCAAAGACCTTCCGCGCGATTGCTTCCAGGCGGTCCAGGCATTTGCTCAGACGCGAACTGACGGTTTTGGTGGTCAGGTTGAGCGAGCGGCTGATTTCGTCGTAGCTCAAGTCGCCAAAATAGCGCAGTTCGATGATTTCGCGGCAGGGTTCGCCAAGCTGGTCGAGGGCCTGGTGGACCAGCGCGATTTGCTCGGCGTTCATCAGCGTGAGGTCGGGCGCGGGCGCGGCGCCGGGCGGGTCAATGGCCAGGCCGCTCTCGGGGTCTTCGGCCTGAAGCGAAAGCGGAGTCTGGCCGCCGCCGCGTTTGGCGGCCTGCCGGCGCTCGCGGTAATCCCACGCTTTGTTGGCGGCGATGCGGAACAGCCAGGTTTGAAACTGGCTTCCGCCGTGGAAGGAATCGAGGTTGCGGATGACGGACAGGAAGGCTTCCTGGCAAATCTCCTCGACGTCCTCGCGCGACAAATCGTGGCCAAGCTGGAAAATAAAGCGCCCCGCCGCTGCGTAATGCCGGTCGAACAACTCGTCCCAGGCCCCTGCTTCACCCCGGCGGCAGCGCGCAAGCAAGTCAGCTTCAGCGTCGGAACCCATGCTGAATCAGACTCTATGGGAGGCCGGAGCGTTTGAACAGAATTCTTTCGCCTGGCGCGCCTTTGCAGACTCGGGCCTTGACCGGCAGGCCCATTCACAGAGAATCGATAAGATGACATGACTGCTTCCCTAATGAGCAACGCCGGGACACCCGACCCGGCGATACGCGAGCCGGCTCCCGCGGAGGTCGAACGAGTCCTTCACCTGTTCCGCAACGTGCCGCTGAGTCCAGAGGCCCGGTTGCTGGCGGCGGCGCGAAGCCGTCCGATAGAACGCTTCATCGCCGCCGCTGCCTGGTGGCCTGAGGGAACGGTGGGACGCTTTCAACTCGCCTGCCAGCCGGGAGTCGCTCGGGCCGGGGTGGCCCGTTTGTTGATTGACAGCCTGGCGGAATGCGCGCACCGGGCGGGAATGGCAACCATCCAATGCGCGAATCTGCTCACCGACGATAACGAATGGTTTGGCATCTTGCGAAGCCACGGTTTCGAGTGTTTGCATTCCGAACGTTCTTTCGAGGTTTCTTATCGGGACGCCTGGACGCGGGTGATGCAACTCCACCAGAAGCACCGGTCGCAGATTCCTGCCGGCTGGCGAACGGAAGCGATTCGACATCATCCTCCCGAAACAGCGCTCGAGCTCATTGCGCCGCATCGACTCATGCCGCCCGCCGAAATCCGCAACTATTGGCGGGTCAATTCTCAATTCGGCTTTGAACTCGACCTGTCTTGCATTCTGTTCGACGGCGAGCGGCCTTTTGGGGCGTTCCTGTTGCGTCGAATGGGAGAGGGACTCTACATCGACGTGCAGGTGGTTCGGGAAACGAATCCGCGCCTGCGTTCATTGGGCGATTTGTTTATGCTGTATCACGACGCTCAGCGTGTCGCTGCGGACGGTCCCATTCGCTGGCTTTGGTTTCGCAGCGGCGCAACCGAGCATCGCCAAACCGCCAACCTCGCCCTCCGCATGGGCGGGCGGGAGCTGGCGCGGTGCCACCTTCTGGCGAAAGCGCTCTGAAACCACGTTTTGCTGATGGACGCCATCGCCAATCGATTGTTGCTGGTGGGCTGGGATGCGGCCGATTGGAGAATCCTGCACCCCCTGCTTGACGCTGGAGAGATGCCGGCGCTTCGCCGCATCGTTGAGGCGGGGGCGTCCGGCCAACTGCTCGGCACACAGCCACTGGTGCCGGTGGCGCAATGGACCACCATCGCCACCGGAAAACGCCCCTGGCAACATCGGGTGTGTCACCCGATCGAAAGGATCACCGGCGCAAACGAGGCGGTTCCCGTGACCGCCGCGCGACGGCGCTCGCGGGCGCTCTGGGAGATGCTGGCTCAGGCGGGGAAGCGAAGTCTGATCGTGGGCTGGCCCGCAACGCACGGCGGGCGAACCGAAAACACCGTGATCGTGTCGGACCGGTTTGCCCAACCGACCGCCGGACCGGGCATTAAGCCGTGGCCGCCGGCCGCGCCCGGGACTTACTGGCCGGAGGAAATCCGTGTCCCGTTGGATGGCTGGCGAATGAGTCCCGAGGATGTCCAGGCGGACATCGTTTCGCTTTGCGTGCCGGAGTGGAAGAAAATCAATCAGAAACGCGACCGGCGCCTCGGACAGTTGCGGGTCTTCCTCGCGGCGGATTTTTCGCACCAGGCAGCGATGATGACCCTTCTCGCCGGTGGCCAGTGGGACTTTGCCACCGTTCATTTTCCGGCCCTGGGAGCGATCAGTCAAATGTTTCTCCCCTGCCGTTTGCCACGACCGGACTGGGTTCCCGAGGCCGAGTTCGGGCTGTATCAGAATGTGATTCGCGGCGCCTGCCGTCTGCTGGATCAGATGCTGGGCAACCTGGTCCAAGCCGCCGGAAAGAACGCTTCTGTTCTAGTCGTCTCCGCCCACGGGGTGGCCCGCCAGGCCTCCCCTCCGGCCAGGGTTCGCGCTGGCGACAACGAGGCCTGGAAGTCGCCCCACGGCATCTTTGCGGCCTGCGGCCCGGGATGGGCCGGCGATGCGCTGGTCGTTGGGGCGACGGTTCTTGACGTGGCCCCGACGGTTCTGACGTGGTTCGGGCTGCCTATCGGCGACGACATGGAGGGGCGTGTATTGGTCGAGGGCTTTGTGAAGGCGCCCAAGGTCACGCGTGTCGCAAGCTGGGAACCAGCGCCGGCTGTTGCCTCGCGCCCGGCCGCTGAAGACTCCGGCTCCCCGGACAATCCCAAGGCGGCGGCCATCCTCCGGCGGGAATCGGATTGGAATCTCGCGCAGTCCTATCTGGACGCCGCGCGCTATGAAGAGGCGCTGCCAGTTCTGGCAGGGTTGTTTCGCGGCTTTCCGGAGCGGTCGGAACTGGGGCATGCGCTGTTCCAATGTCAATTGACGCTGCGGAGGCTCTCGGAGGCGGCGGAGACGCTTGAGGTGGTACTGGAGGGGCTTCCCGCCGGGATTTGGTCGCTCCTGCCGCGGACCGAACTCTGCCTGGCCAGAGGGGATATGCGGGAGGCGCGTTCCCTGGTGAACAAAGCGTGGGCGCTCCACCCGACTCATCCGGATGCGTTGCGCAGGCTGGGACTGCTCTTACTGCGGCTTCGGGACTGGGATGCGCTGGCCGACCTGGCCCAACAGGCGCTCAAGCTGGACGACAACGACGCCCTGGCCTGGCTGGGATTGGCCGAGGCGCAATTGCGGAAGCGACTGGCAGCCGAGGCGGAGGAAGCCGCGCTGCGGGCCATTGGGTTGAACTACTACCTGTCAGACGCTCATTTCGTGCTGGCGCGGGCGCTTCTTGCCCAAGGCAAGTGGCCGCAGGCCCGGGACACCCTGCAAACCCTGTTGCAGCTCCAGCCCAATAACCGGGCTGCCGCAGCCTATGCTAAACGAATGGGGCGGCAAGCCTGGCCGTCATCCACCGAGGAGAGCTAATGCACCAATTGGAAGAATCGGGCTGTGTTGGTGGATGGAAGACTCACTTGCCAGTTGGTTCCCACCAGGGCCGGCGCGTTGGTCAGGGTGGTCCAACCGGTTAGACTGGACAAACCCGAAGCTGACTGGACGGTGAAACCAAAGTCGGACCCCGGCCACGAGAGAACGATATTCTCCCCGCTGCGCGAAGCGCTGAGGGTGGGATTGGCGGACAATTGAATATAATTGGCCGGCCCCATCACGTCATTGAGGGCCACGGCTTGAGGCGACAGGACGCCCTGATAAACGCGGAATTCGTAGATGGTCCCGGTCAAATACTGATCGTTCTCAACCAGCGATGCTCCAATCCAGTTATCAACGTCGTTGATGTCGGCCAGGGAAGGAACCGCGCTTTGAAGCGTGGAGACGACGGAGACGCCGTTGTACCAGCACAGGGAACCGTTAACGGAATCCACGATGACGGTAATGTGGTTGCCGGTCGTGTCTCTAAGGTCGGGGGTAGTGTTGGCGTAGGCATCCACGCCGCCGAGGTTCAACAAATCGAGATTCTGGTATTGAGGGCCAGTGTCAGTAAGGCCGGGAGCGTAGGGACAGTAATCAACGCCTGAGTTTTTCAAGCCGCCGCCCGTTTGGTCGCCGAAGGAAAAGACACGCGTCCAGACCGGGTTGCCCGCCCCGATGTCGGCCCAGAATTCCACGGTCATTTGGGTGTAATTGCTGGTAATATAGGACGGCAATGACGCGTAGCAGCCGTAGGACCCGTTCAACTGGAGGCTGGAACCAGTAAGGGCTGCGCTTCCCTCGAGAGTGCCATCCCAAGCGGGGCCGCCGACCGAGTCGGCAAACGTCGAGCTCCCCGCCGGATCCTGGAAACTATACCTGTGGACCAGAGTGGCGGGGCTGTCGCTCGCCGGCAGCACGGTCAACGTTGCGGGTATCGAACTGGTGACGGCGCCGTATGAATTGGAAACCACCACCACATAATCCGCCATATTGGCCAGCGTCAGGTTGTGGAACGTCAAGGTATTGATTGCCCCATCGGTGACGCCTGCGCCATTGGGAAGGTTGGTGTAAATGCCACCGCCCACGGCCCCCGCCCGCCATTGAAAACCCGGCGCCGGGAAGCCTGTGGCGATGACCGTCAGTTGAGCGGTTCCGCCAAGATACCCGGTCTGGGGCGAAGGCAGCACCGCCACTGCCGGCGCGCCCGTTTCAGCCGTCTGGCCGGCCAGGATGCCGACACCAGCAGCCGTTTCCATGGCGGCATCCACCAGCGTGAGCGTGCCAGTATCTTTATCATTGGGAGGCACATTAGTGGCATTGTAGATGAAATGCGCCCAGCCGTAATTCGTGACCGCCCCGTCCACCAGCTCCAGCCCGACATAACCTTCAACGTTTCCAGCGTTGGTCCAACTGCCCACTGTCACATCATTTCCGCTGATCTTCTCATTATTAAGGTAGCCCACCGGTTGCGCGCTTTCGTAGCGAGCATTAATCGTCGTGCCGCTCGGTGTGACCGGCAAAGCATTGCTTGGGCTTGAGGAGAGGACGAATGAGGTCGTGAGCGCGGGCGGTGTGTTGGTAATGTAAGGTTTGTCAGACGCGCGCAATCCAATGATACCCGTTTCAAAGGCGAGTTGAAAGTCCAGCGTGCCATCCTGGTTGAGGTCCAGGGCCAACGCTCCATTTGCGGAAATCGTAATATTGACCGGCGTATAGAGGACTGCGCCTTGCGCCGCGCCGGCGGCCAGAGCAGACGTGGACAAGAGGGCGAAAGTCTTTCTAGTAGAGTTCATATTCAAATTGATTAGCAGACCACCTCATCGGAATCAATATAAAACTGGGTTCGCTCCAGCGGCTCTGATCTGACGACAACGCAGTTGAGCCAAGTGCAGTCTGCGGATTTCCTTAATCTGCCAGGCGTCATGGACAACAACGGCTATGTAAGTGTTGCCTCAGTGATATTCCTGGAGGGTTTTGACGCCGTAGCCGCTCTGCCGCAACGCGGCGATGCCCAGCGCGGCGGCTTTGGCGCCGCTGAGCGTGGTCATGATCGGCGTGCCGGTATAAACCGCCGTGGTGCGGATTTTCACGCCGTCGGCATGGGGTGTGGCCCCGGACGGGGTGTTGATGACGATCTGGATTTCGCGGTTCTTGAGCAGGTCCACGGTGTTGGGCCGGCCCTCGGCGAGCTTGAAGATGCGGCGGACTTTAAGCCCGGCCTTCTCGAGGACGGCGGCGGTGCCGCTGGTCGCCACCAGTTCAAAGCCCAAGGCGGCGAATTGCCGGCCCACCTCCGCGACCTCATCTTTGTGCGAGTCGCTGACGCTGATGAACGCCCGCCCGCCCTCCGGCAGGGGCGCGCCCGCGGCCATCTGGGATTTGGCGTAGGCGATGCCCAGGTCGTCGTCGAGGCCCATGACTTCGCCCGTGGAGCGCATTTCGGGCGAGAGGAGGATGTCCTGCCCGTGGAAGCGATTGAAGGGGAAGACGGATTCCTTGACCGCCCAGTACTGGGGCCAGACCTCCTTAGTGAACCCGAGTTGCTTGAGCTTCTTGCCGGCCATCACCCGGGCGGCCAGTTTGGCGAGCGGCACGCCAATCGCTTTGCTGACGAACGGCACGGTGCGCGAGGCGCGCGGGTTGACTTCCAGCACATAGACGGTGTCGCCTTTCACCGCGAACTGCACGTTCATCAGGCCCACCACCTTCAGCTCGCGGGCCAGGGCGTGGGTGTATTCGCGGATCAGATTGATGACCCGCTGCGAGAGCGTGTGAGGCGGCAGGACCATGGCGGCGTCCCCGGAATGGACGCCGGCGAATTCGATGTGCTCGAGGATGCCGCCGATGACGATGGTGCCCTGGTTCGGGTAATAGAAATGGCCGATGTCGGCGATGCAATCGACGTCCACCTCGGTGGCGTCTTCGAGGTATTGGTCCACCAGCACGGGGCGTTCGGGGGAGGCTTCGACGGCGAAGCGCATGTAACGCTGAAGCTCTTCGTCGGAATAGACGATCTGCATCGCGCGTCCGCCGAGCACGAAGCTCGGGCGCACGAGGATCGGGTAGCCGAGAGTCTTCGCCACGGCGAGGGCCTCGGTCTCGCTGGTGGCGATGCCGTTGGGCGGCTGGGGGATGTTGAGCTTGCGCAGCATCGCCGCAAAGAGCTTGCGGTCCTCGGCGATCTCGATGCTCTGGGGCGAAGTGCCGATAATATTGACGCCGTTCTTCTGGAGGCCCAGCGCGAGGTTAAGGGGCGTCTGGCCGCCGAACTGGGCGATGGCGCCCCAGCAGTTCTCGCGCTCGTAGATGTGCAGCACGTCTTCGAGGGTGAGCGGCTCGAAATACAGCTTGTCGCTGGTGTCGTAGTCCGTGGAGACGGTTTCCGGGTTGGAGTTGACCATGAGGGTCTCGAAGCCGTCCTCCTTGAGCGCGAAGGCGGCGTGGACGCAGCAATAGTCAAACTCGATGCCCTGGCCGATGCGGTTGGGCCCGCCGCCAAGGATCATTACCTTCTTGCGGTCGCTGGGTTTCACCTCGTCGTCGCCGCGATCGTAGGTCGAGTAATAATAGGGCGTGTAGGCCTCGAACTCGGCGGCGCAGGTATCGACGAGACGGTAGCTGGGCACCAGGCCAAGCTTCTTTCGCTCGGCGCGGACGGCGTCTTCGGTCTGGCCGGTCAAATGGGCGATTTGGCGGTCGGAGAACCCGAGCGACTTGGCTTTGGTTAGCAGTTCAGCGTTCATGGTCAGTTCACGACGCGCCGTAGTAAGCCGCAAAGCGCCCACCCTGTCGAGGGTCGAGTCGATGGCCTTTGGTAGTTGGTGTGCCGAGTGTTTCAGCCGCCGAACTTTACAGCCCGGGCGGCGAACCTTCACTGGCCAGCTTCAGACCGAGCACTTGGGCCAGAGCTTGCTCCACAATCCGCATCTGTTCGGCGTTCAGCGCGCCCAGGCGCCGAACGAACTTCACCGCCTGAACCGCCGCCGTTTGCTGCACGTCCAATGCCCCCGCTTTCAGTGCGGCATGTTCCACCGCCAACTCGAACCGGGTGCCAATCACCGAAGTCGTGTGCGGCACAACGATGCACAAGGTCCGTTCGTGATCCAGAAAGGGAGTGCTGACGACCAGGACTGGGCGCACCTTGCCCAAATAACCCAGGTCCACCAGCCAAAGCTCACCGCGCTGGATGCGTGGGAGGGGCATGGCGCTCATCTTGGTCCCAGATTTCGGCGGCGAGTTGATCCAGCGCTTCGCCTGGCACATCCCCGTAATCACTTTCCAGCCGGTTGACCCAGGCCACGAAGTCGTGACGCTCTCTCGCGGGCAGCGCCAGCACACTCTCTTTCAATTCAGCCACACTCATCGTGACATCACATTGCCATCGGCAGGCTCCGATTTCAAGCGCGGTCCGTCCGTTCCCTCACTCCACGCGCATTCTGCATTCCGCCTTCCTCCCCCTGCTGTGTCCCACCCTTGCCAAACATTCTTCCCCCGACCTTCAAAACCCGCCCGCGTCCCGCACCATGTTGAAGTAACCGATGTAAAAGTGGATGATGCGGTAGGCGATCATCAGCACCACGCAGAAATAGATGGCGCGCGGTATCCAGCGGCTGAAGGCGTGGAGTTTGCGCGAGCCTTCTTCCAGGTAATAGGTGTGCAGGTGCCGCAGTGTGCCGTCAAGCTGTCCGCTGATTTCGCCGGTCGCGTACTGGCTGGCAAAGAGTTCCGGAAAGCTCCCCGAGGCGCTGACGGCCTCGGCGGGGGTTTGGCCGCCGTCCACCAGCGGCCGCCATGCGAGCACCGTCCGGCGCAGCGCCGGCGACCCGCTGGCGGTTGCCGCCATTTCCCAGGCCTCAATAATCGTCACCCCCGCGCTGAGGAGCGCTTCGAGGGCGGCGGCCAGCCGCGCCAGGGCCAGGGAACGTCGCGCCAGGCCCAGCACCGGAATCCGATGAAGGAGCGACTCGATACAGGCGCGCCAGGTCCCACCATGCCGGCTTTGCGCGGCGAAAATCATCAGCGCGACCGCCGCGTAGAGGGGGATAAGCACACCCACGGTCTGGCACAGATAAACCGCCCAGTTGCCGGAGGTGAAGAATTGCGCGAAAGGGAAGATGAAAATGGCAAAGTGCAGCAGAAAAGCCGGATAGGCCAGGTCGCCGATCATCTGGCGCGCAAGCCGGGCGCGGTCGGTGTAGTAATCGGCCAGCAGCCGGAAGCAAGCGTCCAGCCGCCCGCTGTGCTCGCCGGCCTGCAAGAGCGCGATGTCGAACGCCGGCAGCCAATGGCCCGAGCGCCGCAACGAATCAGTGAGGGTGCAGCCGCCGGCAATCTGCTCGAGCAGCCGCCCAATCGGCTCGCGGTAAGAGCGGTCGGGGGGATGGTTTTTGAGCTGTCCCAGCGCCTGGACAAGCCCCAGCCCGGCGCCGGTGAGCTGGCCGAGCTGATGGTAGAAATCAGCGCGTCGCGACAACTGCCCGGGCGTGATTATGAGCGGCATAGTTCGAGCGCAGCGCCGGCTTTGCTGCCGACGGGTTGCGAGGCATCTTGCCCCGACCTCCTATTCGAGCGCAAGCCCATGCTGCCGGAGGCTGGCCCTGATTCGGCGTGGCTGCCTTCGCGAGGGCGCAGCCGGGCAGACACCCCGGGCCGCGCACTTCCGGCATCAGGCGGCTACCCGCGCGATACTGGCCTTGAGATCGCGTTTGCTGCGCAGGCCGACCATCTGGTCTGCCACCTGGCCTTGATGAAAAAGCAGGAGCGTCGGAATGGCACGGAC
The DNA here is from genome assembly GCA_050011195.1 of Verrucomicrobiota bacterium. GTDB lineage: Bacteria > Verrucomicrobiota > Verrucomicrobiia > Limisphaerales > UBA8199 > PALSA-1440. The sequence continues at coordinate 13,483 of JBEKJO010000151.1, forward strand.
ACCGTACTCCGCCGCCAACCCCTGGTGCTGGTCGATGTTCACTTTGCCGATCTTGACCCGTCCGTTGTATTCCTCGGCCAACTCATCCAGAACGGGTCCTATCATTTTGCAGGGCCCGCACCACTCCGCCCAGAAATCAACCAGCACGGGCGTGGAGGCTTTCAGCACTTCCGCGGCAAAGTTCTCTTTCGTCAAGTTTACAATGTTGGGAGCTGCCATAATCAAATGGGAATCGAACAAAACTCAGGTTGGTTTTACCGCTAAATTCGGCTCTGCCGCGCTCGCCCTGCTGAAATCAAATCAGATGCGACCCTGCCTACAGGTTCGGCAAAAACAGCCAAAGGTAAAGTGTGCTCCCAACCGCCGCCAGTCCCACGACGGCTGCGGCGATGGCCAGGATGGTGTCCAGTGTGCCGACGGCGGGCCGGGCAGCGACGGGCGCTGGCGCAGGACGCGGCGCCGCAGGCGCTGAACGCGGTGCGGCCGGCGCGGCAGCAGTGGCGCGGGGTGCGCTCGGGGGATGAGCAGGCGGCGCGGCGGCGGGGGCTGCTGCCGGCGCGGTGGGGGCTGGCCCTCCGGTCGGCCCCCCGGGGGGCAGCGTCGGCAGTTTGATGGTCGGCGCGGCTGAGGGCTTGGGCGGCAAATTGATGCGGACCGTCTCTTTCTTGGGTTGGACTTTTCCAGTTTCCTTCTTCGGCGGAACCGCGCCACTCGGAATGTTAGGAATGTTCTCAGCCATAAAATATATTTTGCTTCAAGCTAAAGTCGCCGCTCCCGGGTGTCAAACCCATATTCCCAAGGGAAAAGCGGCCATCGGGCGCGTTTGAGAAACCTGCCCCCTTCTCATTCACCGGGGTGATAGCCGGGGGGCGGAGGTTTTGAACCCTCGCAACGGTTTGTCCCCTGTGGCGCCGGCAGACCAACGCCGGCTGTCACCAGCCTTACGCCCGGAATTCTCATACCTCGCACAAACTGCCTGCAGGGTGTAGCCGCCGACGGCAGTCGGCGCCATCTTTCGGGACTGAGAATCAGCGCCGACTGCCGTCGGCGGCTACACACTATGAAATC
>JBEKJO010000152.1:0-14231 GCA_050011195.1 Verrucomicrobiota bacterium
ACGCGGACCGAACGGGAGGTTACGAGATCGTCTTCGACCATTTTGTTGAGCATATTCATATTATTTCCTTAATTATCCTAAGGTTGATCTGGATAGCATATTGACTGCTGACACAGCACCGTCCACTGGCGGCGGCTGGAGACACGCGCAGTCACCCCCGGCGCTGCAGGGACCACCTGCGGCAACCGCTTCCGCCAACTGGCTGGGCGCGTTCTTTATCATCGAGACCATTTCATCACGGATGGCGCAATTCCGCAACGGATAAGATTTTGGAAAAGCGGATAATTCTTTGGATTTAGGGCAATAAAAGGCCAAACTTATTGCCCCGCCTGCCCGGGAGGGCAAATTCAAGACCCCGTAGCCGCCGACGGCAGTCGGCGCTGATTTCTGTCCGAGGAAAAGTGCGCCGACTGCCGTCGGCGGCTACGATCTTGTGGGTCCTTGAATCCGCCCCGTCCGCCAGGCCTCTGGCGAAAGGTGCTCGTGGGCCTTGAAGGCATGACGAAAGGCGTCCGGGCTGGCGTAGCCGGAGGCGCCGGCGACTTCGCCAACGTGGCTGCGCGGATCGCGGAGTAACTCCTTGGCCTTGGAGAGCCGAACATCTTCCAGGAAGTGGTGGAAGGTGACGCCGGTGGTTTGACTGAACAGGGCGGAGAGATAGGAGGCGTTCATTTTCATGGCCGAGGCCATGTCGTCCAAATTGATCGGGCGGTGGTAATGCTGATGCACGAAGTCGAACATCGCCTTCACAAGCTCCTGGGCGTGGCTGCCCGAACCGGGCCGGGCGGCGGATTTCGGGAGGCCGGGCAACCGGCGGCGCAGTTCCGCGCGCAGGCGCGCGGCCTCGGTTTGAGCGTTGTCCAACCTCCGCAGGGCGTTGTCCAATCCGCTCCGGGCCATGCGAGCCTGGGCGGTGGATGCCAAATCGTGGAGGATCAGACGCGCCAAAGCCACCGCGTGATGGAAGGCGGCGGGGGATGGGGCGAGGGGCGAGGGGCGAGGGGCGAGGTGCGTGCCTTGGCCGGCCCGAGCGGGCGAGGGAGAAGGAGACGCTACCCTCACCTGCAAGACCAGCGTGAGCGGGCAGAGCTTATCCACCTGAAGACAGGCAAAGAAGTTGGTGAGGCCACACTGCCCGATGAACCGCCGGCCTCGGTTGGCCGGGGACAAGTCGGGTTTCCAACGCCGCCGCAAGCACGACTCGCAGCGCTTGGGCTGCCGGCCTTTGGCGCCCGCTCGCTGGCGCGCCCTGGGGCACAGGACGGGCATTGCACCGGGTCCCTGGCAGTCCAACGGACCATGCCACAAGACGTAGAGGCGCAGGCCGGTCAGTTGGGCAATGAGTCTGGGCAGCGGCCCGGTCAGGCGTGTTCGGAACAGGTCCTGACACTCTTTGAAGGCGAAAAGCTGCGAGGGTTCGGCCTCTGCCGCCCATATCAACGACGGGGCCTGGCTTTCGCTTGGGCCTTGCGCTGCGGCTTCGGGACCCTTTGTCCGAGCCGGCCCTGTCAACCTGCACCTTTTCATGTCCGTTTTCATAACACGCCAAAGCCAGGTTCCTGCGCGCCAAAAGCCTCCGCGCGCCAACGGAGCCTGGATAGTGTCGCCCTTCAGGAGACGAAAACAGTTCAGCATAAATCGCTGGCGAAAGCAAGCTCGAATTTTCCGGCGGGAGGGATGCTGGGCGGATGCAGGAAACCGTAGCCGCCGACGGCAGTCGGCGCTGATTGCAGTGACCGGGGAAAAGTGCGCCGACTGCCGTCGGCGGCTACAAATTCACGGAGAGGCCGCGGGTTAGTTGCGTTTCTTTTTGGCCTTGGGGCGGGGAGCGGCAGCGGTTTTGGCTTTGCGCCGGGCCAGTTGACGGCGGGCAGCGGCCAGCTCGGCGCGCGCTTTTTCCAGTTCGCCCTTGTAACGCGCACTCTCGCGGCGGACATCGCCCAGTTCACGGGAGCGGCGGCGCAATTCGAGTTGCGAGACGACGTGCCGGGCGAGGATAACCAGGGCCTGCTTCTGCTCGGGGCGCAGCTCGCGCGGGACTTTGTCAATCACACAGAGGGTGCCCAGAGCATGGCCATCGGGCGTGATGAGGGGAGCGCCGGCGTAGAAGCGGATTTTCGGTTCGGAAGTCACGAACGGGTTGTTGGCGAAACACTCGTCCCGGGTCGCATCCGGCACGATGAACAGCTCGCCCTGGGTGATGGCGTAGGCGCAAAAGGAGACATCACGCGAGGTCTCGCTGACGGTGACGCCGACCTTCGATTTGAACCATTGGCGCTTCTCGTCCACGAGCGAGATCAGGGCAATGGGGGCTTCGCAAATCCGCGCCGCCAGTTCGGTCAGGTCGTCGAAGACCTCTTCGGGGACGGTGTCAAGGACCTCGTATTGCCAGAGGACTTTGAGGCGTTTGCTTTCGTTTTGGGAAATCGGGGCAGTCATGGTTTTAATTTGTTCGTGCTGATCAAATGATAGTTGCTCGCAGGTGGAAGGCAATGTTTCTCATTTTCAACGCAGTCGAGGATTACATGGGATCGCGGTTCACGTCTTGATAATAGAGGCAACTGGCGGGGGTTTTGCCCATCGCCACAAACCATTGCGGGCAATACGGCGCGGTCCAGATCACGTCGCCGGCTTGCACGGGATGCCAATCGGCTTCCAAACGACAGAGGCCCTGGCCGCGCAAGATCATCCATCCGCGTTCCATGACCGGGGTTTCGACGGAGGGCAGCGCGGCGCCGGGTGGGCAGGTGAGAATGTTCACGGCCAGATCGAACGCCGGATGGCCGGGCAGGAGCGTCTGCAAACGCAGGTCCTCGTTGCCGCGGATGGGCTGGCCTCTGACCTCGCGCTCGTGGCCGGCGAAGCCCGCGGGCCTGGCGACGCCCGGGAGCGGCTGGTACTCCTTTTGAAAAACCAGAAGGCGCGTGGCGGGGGCTCCGCTGGCAATTTGAACGTCCTGGCCGGAGGGAAGATAAGCGTAGCCGCCGGCTTCGAGGCGATGCTTTCGCGCATCGAGCAGGATGCTGGCGGCGCCTTCGAGCACGCAGACGAAATACTGGTTCGCGCCCGTGTTGCCCGCGCACTGGCCGTCCTTTTCCAGCGTGATGAGCAATTGGGAGAACCGGGCGCCCAGCGCAGGTGAAATGAGCATGTGGCAGACCGCCTTTTCCCAACCCGGCAGTTGGCTGGGCACAAGGCCGCCGGGGGTCAGCAGCGCATAGCGCCCTTTGACAACGTTGCGCGTCGTACCGAATAGTTCTGTCATTCCGTTTGTCCTCGTTGCGAATTTGCGGCTTCCATTGTAGTCAGGCCCTGCTTACACTGCCTGAAAGATTGGGCTCAGCGCGGCAAGCCGCAAGCAAAATGATGACCTCTGAGTCTTTTGCCCTTGATTTCGAGCCGGCTCTCGCCCTGACTAGCCGCAGCGAACGCCGATGCAGTCAAACTCAGCAACAATTGAAATCGCCCAGCCCAGGCTGTTCACGGCGGGCGCAGTGGCGGTCGTTAACGCCTACGGCATTCTACTGGCCGCGCCGCTGGTCATGGCGATCCTCGTGGTGAGCCTGATTAAGTTTGGCATCCTGACCATCTTGATCCCTTTTCTGGTGGTGGCCGCCACGGCTTATTTCCTCCCCTTCGGGCTTGGGAATACGCACGTAACCCGCCTGGTTCACGCGCTCAACCCAGCCGCCGGCAAGAGCGACGGCGGTTTCATTGTGCAATTGACCTTATCGCCCAGAATCAGATCGGGCCTCCTAGCGATCCTGGAAGACGCGGACGATATCGGGTATCTCAGCTTCAGCGCGACCGAGCTGGTCTTTGAGGGCGACTCGGTCAAACTAACCGTCCCGCTTGACCGCATCGAACAGGTGCGGCCCCAGAACATCGGTTTGCGGGGACTCTTCGTCTATGGGCGGCGCATCCGGGTCGTGGTTTCGGGCTTGCCGCAGATTAGATCATTTGAATTTGCCGAGCGTTCCTCCCGGGTGCTGCCAACCTCGCGCGCGATCACCAGAAAACTGTGCGAGCGTCTGTCAACCAAAGTCCCGCCGGCGACGGCGCAAGGCCTTTCCGCACAAACCTTATTATAGAGCGACCACCAACACTTATGACACTGCCTCCCTCTCCACACACACCCAAACCCTACACCGGCCCGTCGGCCGACGAAGTTTATCGCCTGCGCAAGGAGTTCTTGAACCCCGGGCTGTTTCATCTCTACCAGAAGCCGCTCATGATCGTGGAGGGCAAAGGCCAATACGTCTGGGACGAGCGAGGCCGGCGTTATCTCGACGCCTACGCCGGCATCGCCACCCTCTCCGTCGGCCACTGCCACCCGCACGTCCTGGAAGCGATGCGCAAACAGAGCGAAACCCTTCAGCACGCCACTACCATCTACCTCCATCCGAACATCGCCGAGTTTGGGCGCGCCCTGGCCTCCAAAATGCCCGGCGACCTCAAGGTCTGCTACTTCGTCAATTCCGGCTCCGAGGCCAATGACGTGGCCATGCTCATGGCCCGCGCCTACACCGGCAACTACGATATCATCGCCCTGCGCAACGGCTATCACGGCGGCAACATGTCCGCCATGGGCCTCACCGCCCACAGCACTTGGAAGTTCAACGTCCCCCACAGCTTCGGCGTCCACCACGCCCTCGTCGCCGATCCCTATCGCGGCCAGTGGGGGCGCAACGATCCCGAGGCCGGCAGAAAATACGCCGCGGACGTCAAGAGCGTGATTGACTACACCACCCCCGGACAGATTGCCGCCTTCATTGCCGAGTCCATCCAGGGCGTGGGCGGCACGGTGGTTTTCCCCGATGACTACCTTAAGCACGCCTATGAGCACGCCCGCGCCGCCGGCGGCGTGTGCATCGCCGACGAAGTCCAAACCGGTTTCGGCAGGACGGGCCGGCACTTCTGGGGCTTCCAATTGCAAGGGGTGATTCCCGACATCGTGACCATGGCCAAAGGCATCGGCAACGGCGTGCCGCTGGCGGCGGTCGTCACCACACCGCAAATCGCCAGCGTCCTCGCCAGGCGAATTCACTTCAACACCTTCGGCGGCAACCCGGTCGTGTGCGCCCAGGGCAAGGCCGTGCTCGAAGTCATCGAACGTGAGAAGCTGCAGGCCAACGCCCTGAAAGTCGGCAATCACATTTTGGCCGGGCTGGAGAAGCTCCAACTTAAGCACAACCTGATTGGCGATGTTCGCGGCCGTGGGTTGATGATCGGCGTCGAGCTGGTCAAAGACCGCCAAACCAAAGAACCCGCCAAGGCTGAATGCGCCCGGGTCCTGGAACTCGCGCGCGAGATGGGTTTGCTGATCGGCAAAGGCGGTCTTTGGGGCCAGACCATTCGCATCAAGCCTCCGTTCTGCCTCACCCTGGCGGATGGCGATTTCCTGCTCGAAGTCCTCGACGCCGCTTTCACAAAGCTCGCACCCTGAACGCGCCTCGTTCAGGCAACCATCGCCCGGGGGATTAAGACAGCAGTTAAGCAGCGGCCTGCGCGACGGCCGGAAGATAAACCGTGAAAGTTGTTCCCGCGCCCGCCTGTGTGTGGACGTGCAAGGCGCTCTTGTCTTCCCGGATGAGGCGCTGGACGATGTTCAATCCCAGGCCGGTGCCCTGCCGCGCGCCTTTGGTCGTGAAGTAGGCCTGGAAGATCTTCGGCAAGGTCTCGGGCGGGATCCCCGGGCCGTCATCGCGGACGGAGAGCATCAGGAGTGGCGCGGTGTTGTCGAAGCCCTCCACATTCAGCAGTCGGTCCCGCGGGCCATCCTTAAAGGCGGCCAAGTCGAGCGGCTGGCGCAGCACGCCGCCTTCGATCTGTACCGAATGGGCTTGCGGCGCGCACTGGAGGGCATTAACCGTCAGGTTGAGCAGCACTTGGATGACATCGGTTCCATTCATGCGCACGGCGATGTCCTCGGCCAGCGGGCGGACGGTGAACTGGTTATTCTGCAGGCTCGGATGCACCCGGACCAGATGACCCAGATCGGCGAGCAGTTGGTTGACGCCCACGCGTGGCGCGTCGTCGGATTGCCGGCGCAGGAAGCTGAGGTAACGGCGGGAAATCTCAATGCAGTTGGTGACCTGGCGGGTGATGGTCTTCAACCGGTCCTTGATAAACTCCAAATCTTCCACCTCCAGCCGCGTCGCATTGCCGATTCGCTGGTTCATGAGCTGGATGAAGCCGGAGATGACGGTGAGCGGTCCGTTGATGTCGTGAATGATGCTGGCGTAGATTTCGCCGCGCGTCTGCGCCATCTGCTCCTCGATCTTCTGGTTCTGCAGCTCGCCGAGCAGTTGCTGCAGTTTCTCCGCGTTGGTGTGGATTTCGCTCTCCAGGGTGCGCCGCTGCATGGCATTGGCCACGGCGGCGCGCATGGTGGAGACATCGAACGGCTTGGTGATGTAATCGCAGGCGCGCAGGCGCAGCGCCTGCCGGATGAGGTCGGTGGTTTCGTACGCGGTCAACATCACCACCTCAATGCTCGGATCAACGTACTTCAGGCGCTCGAGCACTTCGAGGCCGGACATGGCCGCCATCTTGATGTCGAGGATCGCCACATCCACCCTGGCCTCCTGGGCCAGCTCGATCGCGGTGGCGCCATCCCCAGCCAAGAGGACCTGGTAATCATCCTTGAAGATGACCCGCAGCGACTGGCGCACTGTCGCTTCGTCATCGACGACCAACAGCGTGCCTTTGCGATCAGGCTGCGCCGCAGGCTCGGCCAGCGTCGTCACTGCGTCCAACGGCAAAGTAAGAGACATCGTCACAAGTGAATATCGTTAAATATTAGACCGCTCGCTAAGACTGACAAGTCCAGCGAGAGCGTATTTTACAGGAACCGGGGTGTCCTGCAAGAGGAAAGAATGGAGGGGGATTGGGTGATGGGTGATCGGTGATTGGTGATCGCCGAACACCGGTTGCGGACCTCCGGTCGCCTTCAGGCTTGCGGCGTCAAGGACGAATCCAGGGGGAGGGAAATCCGCACCAAGCCTGCCTGGCCGGATTTGGGCCGGACGATTTCCAGCTTGCCGCGATGGGTCTCAATGATTTTGCGGCTCACCATCAGACCCAGGCCCAAACCGACGTTGCGGGTCGTGAAGAATGGGGCGGGGGCCTTCTGCGCGGCCTCGGGCGTGAACCCGGCGCCGTTGTCTTGCACTTCGATCTGGAGTCCGTGCAGGCCGTTGCCACCGGCTTCCACGTGCGAGCGAATGCCGATCTTCGGATCGGTCGCGTTTGCCTGGAGGGCGTTAAGCATCACCTCAGCCAGCGCATGTTTGAGCGCCGCGCGGTTGCCGGCAAGGACGATCGGCTTGTCGCCGGTGTCGAAGGTGACTTTGGCGGCCTTGTCGGGCTGGTATTTGCAGGCCTGTTGGTAGGCTTCCGCAAGCAAAGGGGCGAGAGGAAAGGCTTCGGGTGAGACGAGGGCGTCCACGTTGAGGTAGCGCATCGTGTGGACCAGACGGAGGACGCGGCTGTTGTCCTCAGCCAGGGAGTGCTCCATGAGCTTGAGGAATTCCTTGTCAACGGCCTTTTTGGTGAGTTCCTCCGCGAGCAACTGCTGGTAGGCGCAGGGACGCGCCATGGCGTTGCCGATCTCATGCGTCAACCGGTCGGCCATGGTCCTGACCAGGCGGAGATTAGCGGCCTCAATTTCCAGGCGTTGGAGTTGTTCGCTTTGCGTCAGGTCTTCCGCCATCAGCAGCGCGGAGGCCGGCAGGCCGGCTTGCTGCTTTTGAAAAGGAACAATGTTGATGTTATAGACCGTGCCCGGCGAATCCTCCGGCTCGTACCGGAGGCTGGAAATGGCCGCCCCGGTCTTGAGGACTTGATACACTTTGGCACCGAGCAGTTGCGGCAGATCGCTGAACTCCAGCTCCCCGCTGCGGCGCTCCGTGCGGCCGAAGTACCGGCGGGCCGTCTTGTTCGCGTGGAGGATGGTCAGGTCGCGGCTGACGACAATGCAGGCGCTGCTGAGTTCCCGCAGGATGTCGGCCATCATTTCGTGGTTGCACGCCAACTGGTCGTGGAGCCAGATGTTCTTGATGGCCAGCCCCAACTGTTCGAGCAAATGGAAGATCAGCTCCAGCTCCGAATTGACAAGCGGCTCGCCGGTGATGCGCCCGTCAAAGACCGCCACCCCTAGAACCGTCTCCCGATCCAGGATGGGCACCGCCACCTGCCCCCCCAGCAGCTCGAATTCCTTCTGGGTCTCGAGGTCATTGCGCGCTTCTTCGCTGTAGCGCCGCAGGATGCGGCCCAGGCGAAAGAGGTGTCCGCCAATCCCGGCCTCGAACGACAACTCGAAATGCTGCAGCAGCCCGGGAGACAAACCGACGGCGCAGGCCGCGCGCAACCGCCGGCTTTCCGCCACCGTGGGGGCGCTGCCGAAGGCGGCAAACGGTTGCCGCAGAAACACCGCCGCGCGATTGATGCTGAGAATCTCGCGCAGCAGGAGGAGGAATTGCTTCAGCATTGCTTCGGCGTTGAGCGAGTGCGTCAGGATGCCCGAAAAATCCCGCAGGACGCCCAGCGTCTGGGCCGCGCCGGGCGCCGTTTCCTTGTCGGCGGACTTTACTGTTTCCGGCGGCGGCGGCGGTGGTGTCGCCGGCTGGATCGGTCGCGCGGCGGCGGGCGCCGGCCAAAGCCGCTCCAGCAAGGCCGTGAGCATGCGCGCGCGCACGGGCTTGGTCAGCACGTGGGCAGCCCCTTGCAAATAAGCTTCCTCCTCCCACTCCGATTGTTTGGCGCCGGCATAGAGGATAACCGGGCACTTGGGCGCTTTGCGGCGCAGCTTCTCGAGGAGCCAAATCCCTTGAACGCCGGTCAGTTCGATGTCAACAATGCAGGCCTCCGCCAGGCCATGCGCGAGCAAAGGCTCCGCCTCATCCACGTTCGCACGATCAATGACGCGATACTGCTCGGGATTAAGTCCCGCGCGGACCGCTTCCGCGAAACCTGGGTGTTCAGCCAGCACCAGCAAAGTCTTCATGGCGCGACGCCCCCGGCCAATACTGGACGCTTCGGGAGGCTGGTCTGCGAGCACGACAATTCCACTCGGGCATTAAGGGCTGGCCTTTCCCTTTTGGCAATCTTTAGATTGTCGTCTCGCTGGAGAAGACTGGCTCTAACTGCAACTGCGATTGCCCGGTCGTTCATAAGTCCGCTGTCAGATAAACTTAATCGTGGCCAACACAATTAGCATTTCTGGCGGCCGAATACAATAACGGGGAATACCGATTTTGGGCTGGGGCGGGTACGTACCCCGGCCCAGGGATTTTCCCCGGGGCGCAGGGATTCCGAAAACCAACCTCTGAACTCCGCAGTACGAGAGCGGTTAGTCCGAGGAAATGAGCTTCTCCCAGAGCGTTTCGCTCAACAGGACTTTATGCAGGAATTCCGGTTCGTCCTGCATCGGCGAGGCTTGGTCGGGATTGAGAGGCAGGCGCAAGGTGAAAGTTGTTCCTTGCCCCTCCTGGCTCCTGGCCTCAATTCGCCCGCCGTGATGATGCACGATGAAAAAGCAGGCCATCAAGTGAATGCCGTATTCCATCGGGCTGTCGCTGCGGACCACAAACGGGTCGAACACCAGCCGCAAGGCCTCCGTGGGCAAACCCGGCCCGTTGTCGCTGACCTGCACCTGGACTTCCTGTTTGTCCGCCGGAGCGCCCTCGAGCAGCTTGGCGGAAAGGGTGACCCGGCTGCCCGCCGGCAGGCTGGCGATTTCATCCTTGAGCAACAATTCAAACAGCCGGCAAAACTTCGGCTTGTCCACCTTCAACACCGGCAGGGAAACCGGAATGTGGTTTTCCACCTCGATCTTTTTGGCCGCGAACCCGTCTTTGAGCCGCACGACCGTGTCCGCAACCGCTTCGTGCAGACGGACCCGATCCCCGAACTCGAACGCCGGTTTCTCCGAGGCCGTCCAGAGGTCCTTCAGCAGGTTGTTGATCTTCTCAATCTGCCCCTGGACATTCTGGTAATACTCCTTCCAGAAGTCCGGGTTGCGCAGGCCCTCGAGGTCCATTTTCTCTTCCTCCATCTTGACCGGCGCGAGGTCCAGGAAAGTCTTCACCGCCACGAGCGCGTTGCGAATGTGATGGCTCAGACCGGCGGCCAGCAGGCCCAGGCTGACGATCCGGTCGGCGATCATCATGTTGTGCAGCACGGACATTTTCTCCTTCAACAACTGGTCGCGCTCGCGCTGGACCATAAAGAATTCCAGACCGCGCTTGAGGGTGTTTTCCAGTTGGGGCGGGTCCCACGGTTTGGTCACGTACTTGTAGATAGCGCCCGTATTAACCGCGGCGATGGCCGCGTCCATATCGGCATAAGCGGTCACCAGGATGCGGATGATGCGCGGACGGAGCTGGCGGGCCTTTTCCAGCAGCCAGACGCCTTTCTCGCCCGGCATCCGCTGGTCGGTCATCAGCAGGCCGATCTCGTCCTTGTGCTCCTCCAGCAACTTGAGCCCTGCCTGGGCATTGGCGGCGGTGAAGATGCGAAGTTGGTCCTGAAAGGCCCTCGTGAAATACTTCAAGGACTTCTCTTCGTCATCGACGTAGAGGACCGCAAACCTTTTGTAGTCGTAAACATTCTGCATAACGCTTTGCCTTATAGTTGCCTTTATTGTTGCCCTTTCGCCGGAAACTCCAGCGTAAATTCAGAAAACTTGCCAGGCTCCGTTCGCACGGAAATCCGGCCCTCGCACTCCCGCACGATGCGGTGGCAGATCGCCAGGCCCAGTCCCATGCCCTCGCCGACGTCTTTGGTGGTGTAAAACGGATCGAAAATCTTGTCCACGTGCTCCGCGTCGATGCCGGCCCCGTTGTCCCGCACGACCAGGATGCTTCGGCCCGGTTCGAGGCGGCCCTCGATCCATATCGTCGGCTGCTCGTTCTCAAACGACTTGGTCTTCAAAGCGTCGATCGAATTCTGCAGCAGGTTCATCAGCACATGCATGAGCATGTTCTTGTTCGCCCATACGGTTTGATGTTCCGCCAGTTTCTGCTCGATCCGCACCTTGTCTTTCCATTCGTTGCTCAGGAAGCGCAGCGCCTCCGCCACGACTTCCGGCACTTCCACCTGGTCGCGACTTTCCGTATCCGGATGTGTGAACATCCTCAGGTTGGAAACGATGCTTTTCACCCGCTCGATCCCCTCTTCCACGTCCTTCAGAACTTCTTGATATTCCTCCTGTTGTCCGGGCGCGAGGTGTTTGCCCTTGTTGCGCAGCGTGAACAGGCCGGTCGTGGCGAAGTTCAGCGGGTTGTTGATCTCGTGAATAATGCCCGCGCTCATGCGCCCAAGCGAAGCCAGCTTTTCGGTCTGCACGAGTTGCGTCTCGGTCTCCTTGAGCTGCTCGATGGTGGACTCCAGCATTTGATTCTGCTTCGAGACCTTGCGCTGGTATTGGTGCGATTCCACCAGGTTCTTGATGCGCACGTGGAGTTCGGTGGTCGAAAACGGCTTCGTCAGGAAGTCGCTGGCCCCGGCCGACAACGCCGCGAGTTTGGTCTCTTCGTCGGCGCGCGCGGTGAGCAAGATGATGGGAATGCTTTGCGTCGGCGTATGCTCGCGGATTTCCCGACAGGCCTGCAGCCCGTCCTTCTCCGGCATCATCATGTCCAGCAGGATGATGTCCGGCAAAAACTGGCTGGCCTTTTCGATGGCCTGCTGGCCGTCCACGGCTTCCAGCACCCGGTAATGCGGGCTCAACTGGGATTTCAAGAAGCGCAGCATGTCCGGCTCGTCATCCGCCACCAGAATGGTGGGCAGGCCGCCGTTGCCCGAGGTTTCCACTGGCCGCAGCGATTCCTGCAAAGGCGTCAGCGCGGGGAACAGTTCGGCGCGCCGATACAAATTGGCCAGCCATTCCTCGGAGGCAACGGGGCCTCCGCGGCCAACTGCGGCCGGAGCCGTTTCCGGCGTCGCTTCGGGCTTGGGCGTTGGCACTGGCTGAGCCTTTTGATACGGCAGCGTCGCCGTAAACGTGGTGCCCTTGCCTTCCTGGCTTTGAACGGCCACTTGGCCGCCCTGGATCTCCACCAGTTCTTTCACCAGCGCCAGCCCGATGCCGACGCCCTGGTATTTGCGCTTCGAAGAACCGTCCGCCTGCCAGAAGCGGTCAAACACAAACGGCAGGTTCTTCTCGGAGATGCCCATACCGGTGTCAGCCACTACCAACGCCAACTCTTCGCCCCGCTTCTCCGCGCGCAATTCGACCCGGCCACCGGCGGGCGTGAACTTCAGCGCGTTGAACACCAGATTCAAAACTATCTTCTCCAGCTTGTCGCGGTCCCCCAGCACGGTCCCCAACGCGGGATCTACGAAGGTCTCCAGCCGGAGCCGCTTGTCATCCGCTACCTGGCGCGCCGCACTGGCCAGGCCCTTGACAAACTCGGCGACTTGCACCGGCTCGCGTTTGACCTCCATGCGACCCGACTCCAGCCGGACCAAATCCAACAGGTCATTGATCAGCTTCAGCAACCGCATCCCGTTGGAATGCATCGTCACCAGCATATTGCGCGTCTCTTCATCCAAGGCACGGTTGAAGCGGTGCAGCAGGGTTTCCAACGGCGCCAGCAGCAACGTCAGCGGCGTGCGCAACTCGTGACTGATGTTGGCGAAAAAGCGGCTCTTGATCTGATCCAGTTCCATCAGCTTCTGGTTGCTTTCAGCCAGGGCTTTTTGGTTCTTGTCCAACTCATAGCGAAACGCGAATTCGCGGAAGCGTGACTTGCTGTGGAAATAGCTGCCGGTCGCCACAATGATTCCGGTCAGCACCAGAAAGTAGAGGTTGTTGGTGAAGAGGCCCCGATCTTCCGGGCGAAGCGGGCCGGGGTGAAACAAAGCCGCGGCCAGATAGAGACCGAGAACGAGCACAGCGGCGGAGAGGCTCTCGCGGAAGGTCCAGTGCAACACGAAAGCCAACACCAGCAAAACCAGGTTCAGGCCGGCATAGTAGGGTGAGGCTGCCCCCTCCGGACTGGCGTAGATCATCCAGGCAATGAAGGAGGCCGGCAGCATGAACAGGGTGATGCCCAGAAACCGGTAGTGTTTGCGTCCCAAGGGCGTCAGCAACAGCGCCAGGAAGGCGCCAATGAGAACGGAATTCAGGAACCGCAATTTGAGGAATTGAAGCGCCAGCCCGGGGTAACGAGCCTCGGGGTAAACCGCATAGTCCAGAATGACGCCGGCAGGCATCAGCGTCATGCCGATGATGCAGGCGACCTTGAAGTTGCTGATGGTCTCCTGGCGATCATACTCCGCGAACGCCGCCTGTATTTCGCGGCTGTTGGGTGTTCCGTTAGCCATGCTCGGGTTTCCTCACCTCGATAAAGACGTTCACTTCCGTCGGATCCTTGAGGATGCGCGCGTTCCCGGCCTCAGCTCGCTGGGGCAGCAACGCTGCGCTCTTCTTCATGCCGCGATAAATCAAGTGCCAGTCCAATACAAATTCCAACATGTGGCGGAACGGCTTGCAGTCCTCCACGTTAGTCGCCGCCAAAAGCCCGCCCGGCGCCAACCCATCGTAAAGAACATTCATCAACTGCACGCAGGTCCGGTCCGGAAGATAATCCAACAAGCCGGCGCAATAAATAAAATCGTATCTCCGGTCCGGCGCATCGACGACGGGTTTGGCGCCGTCTTTGAGCACGGACTGCACGGACTTCTTCTGAATCTGGATCAGGGTTCTCCGGCCATATCGCCGCTTGAGTTCCTCCAATACCCGGCTCGTGTGTTGGATGGTTTCCTCGCTAAAATCCAGCAGGCTGAATTGGGCGTGATCGCAGAGCGCGTCTTCGGCGAGAAACTCCTGGATTTCGCGAGCCGGACCGCAGCCCAAATTTAACACGCGGATGGGCCGACCCCGGCCAGCCCCGCGGCGGGTCTCCTCCTTCAGCAGGCCTTTTAAATGGCTGATGCGATTGCGGTGCGCCCGGGCCGGCCACTGGCTCAGAAACCAGAGATTCACCACTTTGGCAAACAGCGAGCCGCCCTCATACGGATCACGCAAGATCATGTCCACCATCTCATAATCGCCCGCGTAGCCCAGCGGTTTGTGGTAAGTCCGATAGGCGAAGGGCGAGCACATAACGAGCGGATGCAGTTGCCGCTTCGCGAAATTCTGATGGACCGGCCGCAGTTCGGCTTCAATGCCTTCCGAAACGCTCTCCAGTCGTTCGTGCATCGCGTCGAAAGCCGGGACCATG
>JBEKJO010000153.1:0-16992 GCA_050011195.1 Verrucomicrobiota bacterium
AGTACGGCGACATCAAGGGCCGCAAGGACATCATGCAGTTCTTCGGCGAGAAATACGGTGACTTCGTGCGCGTCGTGCAGATAGGCGGCAAGCCGACCGCGATGGACGGCTACTCGATGGAGCTTTGCGGCGGCACGCACACGCGGGCGACGGGCGAGATCGGCCTGTTCCGCATCGCGGCCGAGTCCGCGATTGCCGCCGGCATCCGGCGCATCGAGGCCGTCTCCGGCCTGGAAGCCTACAAACGCGCGAGCGAGGAATTGCAGCTTATCAAGGCCGTCGCCGGCAAGGTCAATTCACCCGTCGGCGAGCTGGAGAAGAAGATCGAGGCGTTGCTTGCGCAGCAAAAGGACTTGGAGAAGCAAGTCAAGGGGATGCAGCAGAAGCAGGCGGTGGAAACCGCGCGCAGCCTGGCTGCCAAAGCCAGCACCTTCGGCTCGACGCCGGCGATTGTGGAGAACCTCGGCGCCGCTGATGGCGATTTACTGCAATCCATCGCGGACGCGCTCAGGGGGCAATTCAAGGGCGTGGCGGTGCTGGGCGGCACGGCGAACGGCGCGGTCGCTCTGGTCGCCACGGTTGCGCCGGAACTGACGAAGAAGATTCAGGCAGGCAAGATCATCCAGGCCATCGCCCCCATTGTCGGCGGGAAGGGCGGGGGACGCCCCGACAATGCCCGCGGCGGCGGCAAGGATGTCGGCAAGCTGGACGAGGCGCTGGCGAAGGCGAAGAGTTTGCTCGGATGAGTTGAACAGACATAATTCTCCTTGCGCGCGTTGCCGCCCATGAGGTAAGTATTGCGTGTTGTTGGGTAACCGTGCGTTGACACAAGACTTTTGGAAAACATGAACGACTAGCGAGGAAAATCTATGCGTAAGAATATCAGTCCCACCCTGTTTGCACTGCTGCTGGCGGCGTTGCCGGCGTATGCCCAGTTCGAAGGCGTGCTGGAAATGAAAATGACGATGGCCGGCAAGGACGGCGAGGCCGGCGGCGGCGGCACGATGAATATCGCGGTCGGAAAAGCGGGAACCCGCAGTGAGATGAATATGCAGATGGGAACGATGGGCATGAAAATGGTAATGCTGCAGAAGACGGACACCCCGAATACGCTGTATCGTCTCAATGACGCCAACAAGACTTACACGGAAATCGATCTGGCCAAAATGCGGGAAATGGCCGGTCAGCAGCCGGACAGCAAGAAATACACCGTCGAGAAGCTCGGCCAGGAAACCATTCTCGGCTACAAGACCCAGCACGTGATGGTCAAAGAGCAAAACCCCGGACCCGGAAACGCCATGACTACCGAAATGTGGACAGCCAAAGATCTACTCGACTACGCGACGTTCAGCAGAATGCAGGCCCGTCAGGGCAAGGGAGGCGGCCAGGAGGCTTTGGTCAAGGCGCTGAAAGAGGCCGGGGCGGATGGCGTGCCGCTGAAATCCGTCACCACAACCGCAGACGGCGCTAAAGTCACCATGGAAGTCGTGAAAGTTGACAAGAAATCGCTCCCTGCTTCCACGTTCGAGATTCCCTCGGGGTACACCAAGTCTGCTGGCGGCATGATGGACATGATGGGCGGCATGTCCGGCCCACAGGCGGACGAGGCCCAAAAGAGAATGGACGAAGCCCTGAAGAATATGTCGCCCGAGCAGCGCGAGATGATCGAGAAGATGATGAAGCAGCGCAAGGCCCCCAACCAGTAGTGCCCTGCGGGGAGAGGCGGGGAATGCGGTGTGCTCGGATATGAATTGAACGCAGCGCGAGCGGGAAAGTCTGATACCTTGAAAAGTTATACTTGAAATAAGAGCAACGAAGCGTTATGAGTAAAGGCATGAAACGAATCATTCTCTCTGTAATGGTGCTGGCCTTCGCCGTCGCGGTGCAAGCCGGCGACGACAAGACCTGTCAGGACAAAGACAAAGACAAACCGGCCTGCTGCGCCTCGCATAAGACGAAGGTGTCCACTGAGGCCAACACTGAGAAGGGCGAGGGGTGCTGTCCGTTTGCCAAGGCTGCTTGTTGCAAACAGACGATGGCCAAGCAGACCACAGCCAAACAGCCGGTATTGTTCAGCCCGAAGGCGCTGGATACGGCGCGGTAGAGATTCCCGATTGAGGATTCTCGACGGGGGCCTATTGGCCCCAGCCGCCGGTTTCCACTGGGATTGTCCCATTATGGGACAGCCCTCCCAGCGAGAGGCTCCATGCCAAACTCGGCCCTGCACCAGTGTGTGGACGGTGTGTGGATAGTATGTCAACAGTATATGGAGGGCATAGGCGGGGAGGCCAGCCGCGCTGAAGGTTCAGGGACAAGGGGATGCTGGGCTTAAAGGTCGCCCGTTGGGAGGCGCGGCTGGCGGCTGCCGCACTGCGGCGTGGCGCAGTGCTCAGGCAACCAGGCGTGAAGGATTACAGCCGGGCGAGGAGCAGTTCGCGCTGGAAGATCAGTTCCTTGGGCAGGCGGGCGTGCAGCTTCATGAACAGTTCGTCCTGCATCATGAGTTCGCGCCGCCACTCCTCTTCATGAATCGCCTGGACCTGTGCCAGCCGCTCGGGCGCGAAGTTCGTCAGGCCGCTCAGATCGAGGCTGGCGGGACCGGGCACCCACCCGAGCGCGGTTTCCTCCGCATCCGTGCGGGCGTGGCAACGGTCCACGATCCATTTCAGCACCCGCATGTTCTCGCCGAAGCCGGGCCAGAGGAATTCTCCCTGCCCGTTCTTGCGGAACCAGTTGACATGAAAAATCCGCGGGGGGTGCTTGATGCTCTTGTGCATATTGATCCAGTGGCGGAAATAATCCCCCATGTGGTAGCCGCAGAACGGCAGCATGGCCATGGGGTCGCGGCGCACCTGGCCCGCTCCGCCGACCGCGGCCGCCGTCATTTCCGAACCCATCGTCGCCCCGATATAGACGCCGTGCACCCAATTGAAGGCCTGGTAGATCAGCGGCGTGGTGTCGCTCCGCCGGCCCCCGAAAATGATGGCGCTGATGGGCACGCCCTGGGGGTCGTTGGCCTCCGGGGCGAGCAGCGGGTTGTTGGTCATGGGCGCCGTGAAGCGGCTGTTGGGATGCGCCGCCTTTTCCTTCGAGTCGGGCGTCCAGGGGTTGCCCTTCCAGTCGAGGCATTCTTTCGGCGCCGGACCATCTTTGCCTTCCCACCAGACATCGAGGTCGGGGGTGAGGGCGACATTCGTAAAGATGGTGTCCTGTGAAATCATCTGCACCGCCGCCGGGTTCGACTTCGAATTGGTGCCCGGCACCACGCCGAAATAGCCCGCTTCGGGATTGATGGCGTAGAGGCGGCCATCGGGTCCCGGCCTCATCCACGCGATGTCATCGCCAATGGTCCAGATCTTCCACCCCTTGAGATGCGGCGGCGGCATCATCATGGCGAAATTGGTCTTGCCGCAGGCGCTCGGGAAGGCGGCCACCACGAAGGTCTTCTCGCCCGCCGGCGACTCGACGCCCAGGATCAGCATGTGCTCGGCGAACCATCCCTCCTGCCGTCCGAGGTACGACCCGATGCGCAGGGCGAGGCACTTCTTGCCCAGCAACACGTTGCCGCCATAATTCGAGCCCACGGAGATAATCGCGTTGTCCTTGGGGAAATGCGCGATGTATCGCCGCTCCGGGCTCACATCCAGCATGCAGTGCAAGCCCCGGTTGAAATCATCGCTGTCGCCGAGTTCCCGAAACGCCACCTCCCCCATGCGCGTCATGGTCTCCATGCTCAACACCACGTAGATTGAGTCGGTCAATTCGATGCCCACTTTGGCGAGCGGCGAGCCGGGCGGGCCCATCAGATAGGGAATGACATACATCGTCCGCCCGCGCATCGAGCCGGCGGCATACCCGCGCAGTTTCTGGTGCATCTCCTTCGGCGCCATCCAGTTATTGGTCGGGCCGGCTTCTTCCTGACTCTCGGTGCAGATGAACGTGGACTGCTCGACGCGCGCAACGTCGTTCGGGTTGGAGCGGTGATAATAGCAGCCGGGCAGCTTCTTCTGGTTGAGCTTGACCAGTATCCCCTTTTCCACCGCTTCCGCGATCAGCGTCTTCCTCTCCGCCTTCGAGCCATTGCACCAATAAACGTGGTCCGGCTTGCAGAGTTTGGCCATCTCGTCCACCCAGGCCAGCACGGCTTTATTGCTCGTGTTGCCCTTCCCGATAGTGTCCTTCGTCATAGTTAATGTCGCCTGGTCGGGCAGGTTGTTACCGTACGGATGAGGAGAATGCAAGTAACGTTCTTCACTCTCGGTTGGCATTGCGCCCGGATCATGGCAATGTTAGGAACGTGGAATTGATCTATGAGCGTGACGCCCAAGCTTGACGCCCTGCGCAAACCAGACCCGGGGAAGTGCCTGGCACGGTCCGTCGCGGAGGCCCTAGCTGAAGACCCCACCCTCGAAGCCGTGACCGTTGATCAGGCGCGCCACACCATTTCCGTCGCCACCCTGGGCAAAACCGACGTTCCCAAACTGACCGAGCGCATCAGCGCGACGGTTCGGCACGCGCAAGAAGCCGGCGCCACGCAGCCTTGCACCCTCCTGGCCGGCGAGACCACTTGCCAGACCTGCGGCCAGCCGCTCTCCGAATTCGAGCGTCAGAAGATCACCATCCGGCAGGAGGCCGAGACCACCACCATCGCTCGCGTCACCTGTCCCACCGCGCCGAAGTTCTGGCGCTGGCGCGACATCCCGTGGCCCAAAGTCGTCCAGCGAGACGTAGAGTTTCTTGAGCACGCGGAGGAGGGCAATGAATGGAAGGCCGAGCTGGCGGCCGCCATCCTTTGCGGCGTGCTCGGCTTGGGCGCCTGGTTCTTCCGCGCCCAGCCGCTCTCGGTGATCGGCTATGTTCTCGCCTACCTTGCCGGCAGTTGGTTCACCGCGCAGGACGTTTGGGAGGGGTTGCAGAAGCGCACCATTGACGTTCACTTCCTCATGCTGGCCGTCGCCCTCGGCAGCGCGAGCATCGGCGCCTGGGGCGAAGGCACCACGTTGCTCTTCCTCTTCTCCCTTTCCGGCGCGCTGGAACATTTCGCGCTGGGCCGCACCCAACGGGAAATCCGTTCGCTCTTCCGCGAAGCCCCCAAATCCGCCACCGTGCTCGACAAGCAGGGCCATGAGCGAGAGGTGCAGGTAGAAAAGCTGCGCCCCGGCATGCGCCTGCTCGTCAAGCCCGGCGCCCAGTTCCCGGTTGATGCCGAAATTGTCAAAGGCCAGAGCGCCAGCGACGAGTCCAACCTCACCGGCGAAGTCACGCCCGTCGAAAAGGCCGTTGGTGACAGCGTTCTCGCCGGCACCATCAACCTCTGGGGCGCCGTCGAAGTGCTCGTCCTGCGTCCGGTGGCGGAGAGTTCCTTGCAGAAGATCATCCATCTCATCAAGGACGCCCAGCAGCAGAAAGCTCCCGCGCAGCAGTTCACCGACCGGTTCGGCACCTATTACACCTACAGCGTGCTGGCACTCTCACTCGTCATGTTCTTCGTTTGGTGGCTCGGCTTCGGCCAGGCGCCCTTCGCTGCCCGGAATGTCGCCCACAGCGCCTTTTATCACGCCATGACGCTGCTGGTGGTGGCCTCCCCGTGCGCCCTGGTGCTCTCGATCCCTTCCGCCGTGCTGGCGGCGATTGCCTGGAGCGCCCGCCACGGCATTCTCTTCCGCGGCGGGGCCGCCGTCGAGAAACTGGCCGCCGTCAACACCGTCGCTCTCGACAAGACCGGCACCCTGACCACCGGCGAACTGCGCATCGAAACCGTCCAGAGCTTCCCACCGGGCCGCGAGATGGAAGTGGCGGAGCTTGCCTTCTCCCTCGCACGCCTCTCGACCCACCCGCTGGCGCGCGCTATCACCCGCCACGGCAAACAACAGGGCCTGCAACCCCTGGACTTGGCCCACTTCGAATCCATCACCGGCCAGGGCCTGCGCGCGCGCCGCAATGGCGATAGTTGCCTGCTGGGCCGCCGCGAATGGCTCGCCCAGGGCCCCCACGCTGCGGTCATCGCCCAAGTGCCCGCCACCGACGCCGGCTTCTCGGAAATCTGGCTCGCCGAAGGCAACCTGCTCGGACGGCTCATCCTGCGCGACGATATCCGCCCCCAAGCCCGTGACCTCGTGGAAGAACTGCACCGCGAGGGCCTGCGCGCCGTGGTCCTGACCGGCGACCGCCAGGCCACCGCCGAGCATCTGCGGAAGCAGTTGCGGATTGAAGATGTGCGCGCCGAGCTGAAGCCCGAAGAGAAACTCTTCGCCATTCGCGCGCTGACCAAAGAGGGCCGGCGTGTGGCGATGGTGGGTGACGGTGTCAACGACGCCCCAAGTCTCGCCGCCGCCTACATCGGCGTCGCGATGGGCGCCCGCGGTTCGGACGCCGCTCTCGAGCAGGCGGATGTCGTGCTGATGCACGACCGGCTGGAGAACTTCCTCGCCGCCTTCCGCCTCAGCCAGCGCGCCCGCCGCGTTATCCGTCAAAACCTGATTATCTCCCTGGGCACGGTCGTAGTGCTGGTCACCTTTGCCATCCTGGGACGAATCCCCCTCACCGTCGGCGTCGTCGGCCACGAAGGCAGCACGGTGATCGTGGTGATGAACAGCCTCCGCCTCCTCTTCGGCGCCGCCCGCCCCACCCAACCCTCCGGTTAACCCCGTGCAATTGGCGTAACTGACTGTACCACCGTCCAGGCGTGGAGTGCTCGGGTGGGCAGTGATTTGGGCGCTTGAATCTGGCGCGCGCTTGATTTACAACACCCCCGCAAAATGAACGATAATAATGGGCTTCCTTTAGTCACGCCGCGAGTTTTGCCGGTTCTCGACCCTGCGTTTCGGCCCGCAGTTCTCGCCAACCGCGCCTTTCGTGCGCAGGCGCGGGCCACGCGCAATGCCGTGACCGTTCGCCTGGGCCTGGAACAAACCGACGGCAACGTCTCTCACTTCACGACCCCCATTCTGCCGGAGACCCATCCCCAGGCAGCGGGCAATTTCACTTACCTCGAGCGCATCGCGAAGTTCCTGCTCTGGTCGCGCGGCGGCTTCCGCATGCACTTCGACGGGCCGGCGCCCCTGGCGGCGAAGCTGGCGGCGCATTACCGCGAGACACCCACGGGCAAGTTCGACTCGAACCTCGTCGGCGAGCGGATGTTCGATCACCCCATCGAGGTGGTCCATACGAGAGCACTCCCGCCCGAACGCCGCAGCGCTGCTTCCCTGGGCCGCCACCTGGACGGGTGCCGCATCGGCTTCGACCTTGGCGGCAGTGACCGCAAAGTGGCGGCGGTCATCGAAGGCAAGGTGGTGTTCAGCGACGAAGCTGTCTGGGACCCTTATTTTCAGCCCGACCCCCAGTATCACTACGACGGCATCATGGACTCGCTCAAGAAGGCGGCCGCCCACTTGCCGCGGGTGGATGCCATTGGCGGCAGTGCCGCGGGGGTCTATGTGAACAACCGCGTGAAGGTCGCGTCCCTGTTCCGTGGTGTGCCGCCCGATGTGTTCAACCGCCGGGTCCGGGATTTGTTTCTCGAAATAAGGAAGGCCTGGAACAATGTGCCGCTGGAGGTGGTGAACGACGGCGAGGTCACCGCCCTGGCCGGCTCCATGTCCCTCGGCAGGAACCGCATCCTGGGCATTTCGCTCGGCACGAGCACCGCCGGCGGCTACGTCAATGCCGAGGGCAACATCACTTCCTGGATTAACGAGCTGGCCTTTGTGCCGGTTGATTACAACCCCAATGCGCCCACCGACGAATGGTCCGGCGACTACGGCTGCGGCGTCCAATACTTCTCGCAGCAATGCGTGGGACGCCTGCTCGCGCCTGCGGGCATCGAGGTGGACGCCAAACTGCCGCTCCCCGAGAAGCTCAAGCACGTGCAGAAACTCATGGACCATGGGGATGGCCGCGCCCGCAAGATTTATCAGACCATCGGGGCCTGCCTCGGCTATGCCATCGCGCACTTCACCGATTTCTACGATCTGGAGAATGTGCTGATTCTGGGCCGGGTCACCTCCGGGCCGGGCGGCGACATCATCATCGCCGGGGCCAAGGAAGTGCTGAAAGTCGAGTTCCCCGAGCTAACCGGCAAGCTCGCCTTCCACATTCCCGACGAAAAAGACAAGCGCCACGGCCAGGCAGTCGCGGCGGCGAGCCTGCCGAAGTTGGGGTAGTTTAGTGAATTGAAACGCTGCAAGATTCCAATATCTATATGACTCCCTATCACAAACTCGTATCTGACTACGCGCGCCTCCTTAAAAAAGGCCGCTCCTACCCCCTGGGAACCTTCAACCCCCCCCCGCGGCCGGAGATTGCTCCCAATGCCCCCAAGGCGCTGTTCTTCGCGCCGCACCCGGACGACGAATGCATCGTCGGCGGCCTGGCGGTGCGCCTGATGCGCCAGGCGCGCATGAACCTCATCAACGTCGCCGTCACCCTCGGCAGCAACAAGGAGCGCCAGCAGGAACGCCTGCGCGAGTTGCAAAACGCCTGCAACTACATCGGCTTCAGCCTCGTGACTACAGCGCCCAATGGCTTGGAGAGAATCAGTCCCAAGATCCGCGAGCAGGACCCGAAGCATTGGTCCGCCTGCGTCAAGATCATCCAAGACATCATCCAGAAGCACCAGCCGAAGGTGGTCCTGTGCCCGCACGACCGCGATTGGAACAGCACGCACATCGGCACCCATTACCTCGTGATGGACGCGCTGAAACAGATGCCCGCCGGCTTCGACTGTTACCTGGTCGAGACCGAATTCTGGGGCGCGATGGCCGATCCCAACCTGATGGTCGAGATCAGCGCGGAAGACCTGGCCGACATGATTGCCGCAACGACGTTCCACGTGGGCGAAGTGAATCGCAACCCCTACCATCTATTACTGCCCCCCTGGATGATGGATAACGTGCGCCGGGGCGGCGAAGTCGTCGGCGGGCAGGGCGCCGCGGCGCCCGACTTCACCTTTGCCGTTCTCTACCGCCTGCGCAATTGGAGCAGAGGCCAGGCAACGAAGACGTTCGAGGGCGGCAAACAGGTTCCCCTCTCGATGAACGTGGGCGAACTCTTCGCATGAAAGAGAAATTCATGCGGGAGGCCATCCGCCTCTCCATTCAAATGATGCGGCGCGGCAAGGGCGGTCCCTTTGGCGCGGTGGTGGTGCGGAACGGCAAAGTCATCGGACGCGGCTGCAACCAGGTCACCTCGGCGAACGACCCGACGGCCCACGCCGAGATGGTCGCCATCCGCGCGGCCTGCCAGCGCCTGAAGACGTTCCGGCTGGACGATTGCGACCTCTACACGAGTTGCGAGCCGTGCCCGATGTGTTTGTCCGCCATTTACTGGGCGCGCCTGGCCCATGTCTTCTATGGCAACACCCGCCAGGACGCCGCGAACATCGGTTTCGACGATGACTTCATCTACCGCGAAGTCGCGCTGCCCATTGGGAAGCGCAAGCGCAGGCTGAAGCAGCTTCTGCACAAGGAGGCCCTTGCCGCCTTTGTCGAGTGGCAGCGGAAACCGGACAAGATTCTATACTGAACAGGAGCGGCCCCTTGACGGTCCAATTGATGGTATGTAACTGGCAACCGGAGGAGAAACGATGAGAACGAATCGAATGCTGGTGGTTGGCGGGGTGGTTCTGGTTATGGCGGCGGGGCTCGCGTTGTCGCAGGACAAGTCTCCCCAAAGCACACGGCCTAAACTCACTACCCCGCACGAGACGCAAGCCGCCGCCCCTGCTGGAAGTGTCAAAGCCGCTGACAATTTCCCTGTCATTGGCTACCTGGAAAAGCGTGACCGCACCATCACCATCAAAGCGGGCCCGAAGGGGCCGCTTTATTCTGTCAAGACGGCCGACGGAAAGGTCCTGTGCGAGAACCTCTCAGCCGATCAGTTGCGGGCACAGGCGCCGGAGCTCTCTGAGTTCCTCAAGACGGCGGTTGCCGGCGCTGCGAGCGCCAACAAGGCCGACGCCCGATTCTAGGTCGCTGAGATTTCCAGCATCCGCTGAATCGGCAACTGGGCGCGCCGGATGATCTCCTCGCTCAACTCGATGCGCGGCGCGAGCCGTTTCATGCAGTCCCTCAGCTTCTCCAGCGTATTCATCTTCATGTACTTGCACTCGCTGCACCGGCACGGGTCCGTCGGCGCGCGCATCACGTCAAACGTGGGCGCGCAGACAAATTCCTTGCCCGGACACTCCTTCTGGAGCCGGTGGATGATCCCCGACTCGGTCACCACGACGAATTGCTTCGCCGGACTGGTTCGGCAGTAGGTGATCATCTTCTCCGTCGAGCACACCGCATCGGCCAGCTCGCGCACTTCGTGCAGGCTCTCGGGATGCACGACCACCTTGGCCTGCGGGAAGGACTTCTTCACCCGCAGCAGGCTTTCCCGCCGGAACTCCACATGCGCGTAACAATTTCCCCGCCACAGCGTCATGGGCCGTCCCGTCTGCTCTCTCACCCATTCGCCCAGATTCTCGTCCGGGACGAACAGCAGGTCCTTGTCTTGGGGCGCGGCCTGGACGATTTTCACCGCGTTGCCGCTCGTGCAAATGACATCGCTCAGCGCCTTCACTGCCGCGCTGCAGTTGATGTAGGTGACGGTGTAGAAGTTGGGATTCGTCTTCTGGAACTCGGCCAGCTTATCCGCCGGGCAGGCTTCCTCGAGCGAGCAGCCGGCGTCCTTGTCCGGCAGCACGACGATCTTGTCCGGGCTGAGTATCTTCGCCGTCTCCGCCATGAAATGAACGCCGCTGAACACGATGACATCGGCCTTGGTCCGGGCGGCCTGCTGGGAAAGCCCCAGCGAATCACCCACGTAATCCGCCACGTCCTGAATCTCGGGCACCTGGTAGTTGTGGGCGAGAATGACGGCGTTAAGCTGCTTCTTGAGCACAAGAATCTCACGCGACAGCGCGTCAAATTGCGCGCGCGGCATCGGTTGGCGCACCGGGAAACGATCCACGCCGGGCGGCAGAACAGCAGTTAAGTTTGTCATCAAAGCAACCTAGCGTCCCCCGCAATGGGCGTCAATCTTGACGCCTTTGCCCTTGCTCCGTGAGCTGCGCATCATGAGACGGTTGCCCAAGTCAGCAGTCGTTGTGGCGGGAGTGTGTCTCGTGGGCCTGCTTGTTGTTTCCTCACGCGCCGCGCTGCGCGCCGGCTACGATGTTTCCGACTGGCTCGGATGGTTGGATTGCGTCGGCGAGCACCCCCCAACCCGTTACGCGCCGGGCTTCTCAGAGGATCGCTTTGCCAAGGTCCAGCGCGGCATGACTCGGGAAGAGGTGGAGTGGTTGCTCGGCGCACCCTTGGACAAAAGGTGGTGGCCTCCCTGGGGCTGCCTCTGGGAATATTCGGAACCCGGCACCAATATCCCCCACTACCATCAGCGTGACATTCTGTTCACACCTGACGGCAAGGTCTCCCAGCGACTGAAGCATTACTTCAACGAAGACTACTTGAAGCCATTTTGAGCATGGCGCAGACCCATCACCAGGTCTGAACTTTGTCCGGCTCTGGCGTTGCCTGGAATTGCTTTAGCCCGGCACCTCGCAAATCGCCAATCGTAAATCGTAAATAAAATGTCCTTGCGTCGCGGCCAACCGGGGGTATCCTGTTCTCGGCTTAATTATAGCCATTGGTGCCATCGAGCACGCTGACGACAGGTATTCTGTCGCACCCTTTCGGCGAGGCTCGGTGTGCCCAAAGGAGGCGGCGGAAGCCGATCAGCGTGTTCCCTGACCCAGCCAACAGCGAACAGTTATGGATACACGACTTGATTTTGATTTGATGGACGAGGCCCAGCGGGCCTGGGTACGCGGCGACCAACAGTGGCTGGCGGAGCATCCCGCCTGGGCCGCTTACCTGGAAATCGCCGAGGTGGTGATGCTCGCCTCGCACGTAGCGGCGGTGCAAATGGCCGCGATGGCCGGGAGCGCCGTGTCTCCCGTGGCGCCCGCCGCCGGCTTGGGGCCGTGCGCCGCCGGGGCGGGGTTGGCGGGGGCGCCAGAGGGGGAGAGGCGATGAGCGCCGTTCCGACGAGGGAGTTTGCGGTCCGGGGCAAAATCCGGGGCCGGGGTGTGGTGTTCTACTTTACCGGCCAGGGCCAGTATGCGCGGGCCTATGTGGTTCCGCACGACCCGCGCACGGCGCGCCAACAGGAGATGCGCGCCCTGATGGGGGCGGTTTCCCGGGCGTGGGGGATGGTGCTGACGCCCGAGCAGCATTGGGCCTGGAACGCCGCCGCCCGGAAGGTGTTGAGCCGCCGCCGGCCACAGAGGCCGCTGACGGGGCAGGAGCTGTTCGTGAAGCTGAACAGCGTGCTGGCGCTGGTGGGGCGGGAGCTGTTGGTGTGGCCGCCGGGGCGGGTGCGGGAGTTTGGGCCGAATCCGGTGCAGAAGCTGACGGTGCGGTGGGAAGGGCAAAGAAATCCGAAATCCGAAATCCGAAATCCGAACGGGGATGGGGGGTGGCGGGTGGAGTTGGAGGTGGCGGGGCCGGTGGTGGAGGACCTGTTGATCTATGGCGAGGCGCCGGTGAGCGGGGGGCGGCGGAAGGCGCGGCATCCGGTGTATCTGGGGGTGGTGCGGAAGGGGGAATGTAGAATGCAGAATGCAGAATGCGGAATGCGGAATGCGGAAGGCGGAAGGCGGAAGGCGGAGTGCGGAGTGGGGAAGGCGGAGTGCGGCGTGTTGGATATAACGGAGTGGTATGTGGGGCGGTTTGGGGAGCCGGGGGTGGGGCAGCGGGTGTTTATCTGTGCGCAGCAGCAGCGGGATGGGTGGCGGGACGAGGAGCAAGTCTTCAGCGAAGTGGTGGCGGGGGGAAGGCAGAATGAAGAATGCAGAATGAAGAAACAGAGGCCCGCACCGACGGCCCATTCGGGAAGAGGGAGAGAGGAGGGCTGTGAGTCGAGGTCCGAAGGGAGGGGGGTGTCGCGCGGAGGCCGCGAAGGGCACGGGGCTTGGGTGAGGCAGGAGGCAAGCAGGTGGGGAGCAGGAAGGGACGGAGAGGCACCCAGGTGCATCGGGTGGGAGCGGGTGGGGAGGTGCTGGCAGGGCGTTTTGGTCCCGAGGGCGGGAGGGCGGCGAAAATGTCGCTGGCGCGAGGTGTGGCGCGGGGGTTAGGGAAGGCCAAAGGCTAAAGGCTAAAAGCTAAAGGGTTGAAAGAGGGCAAGAGTTGCGCGGTGACAAGAGTTTCCTGAGTCGCCGCTCCGTTGGAGTGTGTACGCATCGCTGTACAGGTTGGGCAATTTTCTGCGTCAGGCGGCGCTGCCCCGGGCGGTGGGTCATTGGACGTTGACGACGTTGCGGGAGAAACTGATCAAGATCGGGGCGAAGGTCGTGCGCCATGCGCGGCAGAAAAGGAGTTGAAAAATAGGCTTGCAAACCTGCGGCGAGGGAATAGAATCGCGAAAAAGGCCCACGCGGGTCGTGGGGAAGAAACCAGATGGGAAATGTCAGTTTAAAGCTCTAAACAACAAGTCAAGTGGGAAATCCGAGATAGATCCAGCATCCCGAAAGGCGAGCATGAAATCGCGCTATACGCTTTTGACCGCTATTGCTCTGATGATTCGGACCGCCGCTCTCCATGGCATCCAGTTGACCTCAATCAATCAGTTCTCGAATTCGGACCCGATCATTACATTCGAAACTGGATCAACCGCCTTACCCAGTGTTCCCGGTGTGCAATTCGCCGGTGGTGACGCCACCTTTTCCTACTACAGCTTCCAGTGCTTTGGATCCCAGTATTTCGGCGATTTGAACGAGGGCAACCTGGACATCTATTTCAGTAACGCCCAGCAAGCCGTGGGCGCCTATATCGTCAATGCTCAATATGGAAGTGGCGTGATTGAAACCGTCTATGATCAAAGCAACAACGTGATTGAGAGCGAGTCCGCCTTGTTTCCGCCGTGGGGGTACCCGCCGGTCTTCCTGGGCATTGGTGAGCCAAGCGCCCAGATTTACCGTGTGGAATGGCAATGCATCGGCGGCGGTTATTTCGGTGTCGACAATGTTATTTACGGCGCCGCCATCGGTTTGAGCCAAATGCCCAACGTCCCAACCGGCTTGACGGCTGTGCGGCAGGGGATTCAGGTCGTCTTGAACTGGTCGGCGGCGGACCGGGCAACGAGCTACAATGTGAAGCGTGCCAGTAGCAGTGGCGGCCCGTACGTCACCGTTGGAAGCCTGGTTGTCGGCACCAATTATACCGATGACCACTTTACGTTTGCTCCCATTCCTTCATCCCAAACCTCCTCCATTCCGTTTGCCGTGACTCTCCAGGCGTCTGATGCGGGTGGCCTCTTGCTGACGAATTTCAACGGCGCCGTCATGTTAAGCGGCAATGGAGACCACGGCGCCGTCCAACTGACGCCATTGACCACCTCGGCATTTTCGCAGGGCCAGTGGACGGGGGCGGTCACGATCACGTCTTCGACTCCCGACAGCAACATTCGTTTGACCGCCAGTTCGAACAGCGTGAGCGGCCTCAGCAATCCATTCAACGCCGTCCCACCGGCAATTCAAGTATTCAACGGCCTGCAGTTGGTCGATCTCACTTACAATCCATTCACGCAGCGCCTGTATGGCGTCGCGCCGGCTGCCGGGCCGATATATTCAAACAGTCTGGTCGTCGTGGACCCGGTACTGGGACGCGTCGAAACCTCCTATTATCTCGGCAATGATCCGAGCCGGCTGGCGGTGTCGGGTGACGGCCAGTTTCTTTACGTTGGCTTCAATGGAACCAACGCGTTCGGCCGGTTCAATCTGACATCCTACAGCCTGGATTTCATGGCTTCGTTGGGAATGGATACTTACTACGGGCTGCTTTACCACGCCTACCAGCTCGCCGCGTTGCCGGGGAACCCTCATTCCGTCGCCGTAGGGGTGAACACGGGCTTTGGAGATGCCTCACAAGTCCTGCTTTTCGACGATGGGGTTGAGCGTTCCAACATTTTTGGGGGACTCTCCAGTTATTCGGGAAGCGTGGTGGCGGCCTCGGGCACGCGGCTCTATGCCGGCTCGCCCTTTACCCGCCTGACTGTGGATCCGACCGGTGTCGTGAATTCGGATAGCCCCGGCGGATTCATGGGATTGTCGGATCTGCTGAAATATCAGGCAGGCTGGGTCTTCACGCCCGGCGGCAACGTGTTTAATCCGGAAACCCTGACCTTGATCGGGACGCTGACCAACTGTTCGATCGTGGAACCGGACCTGGCGGCCGGGACGATTTTCTCCATGGGCTCGCATCCGGTTTTCGCGCAACCCGCTGGCTGGCGACTCTATGCCTGGAACGCCACGAACCTGCAAATGGTGAGCAGCCTGGACATGCCCACGGTATATGGCGGGCCCAGCGCGTTGGTCCGTTGGGGCACCAATGGCATCGCGTTCTGCTCCCCCAGCGGGTATGTCATCCAGTTCTTTTTGGTGAGAACTCCGCTGGTGCCCCCCGTGACGCCTGCCTTGAAAGGCGTAAGTCATCTCGCTTCGGGTCCATTCCAGCTTATATTCACCGGTGATCCGAGCGTTTCATACACCGTTTGGGGTTCAACGAATTTCACGAGCTGGACGTCCCTGGGTCCGCCCAACCTCGTGAGCAACGGCTGGTACTGGTTTTGGGACACCAACGCAACCAAGTATCCGAGCCGATTCTACAAGGTCGGGTTCTGAGCTTATCGATTTTCCCCGGCGGAGGAGTTACGCAAATTGGCTGGGGCTGGCGGAGTCGAGAGGGTGGATTATTGGATATTAAACCCCTCTCTTCTGCGTCAACTGCATTTGCCGGGCCGTCACATACAGGAACCCGGCCAGCAAGCCGAAGGGGATCAGGGCCAGCCAATCCGCCTGTGGCCCGGCAAAGAACGGGTTGTGGGAGCCGGCCCAGGTGTTGATGCTGGAATCGAGCTTCGTGGTCACGCCCTGGACGAACGCGATGACGATGCCGGCGATGGCGCCGCCGGCGATGTAGCCGCTCGCCAGCAGCACGCCGGGACTTTTGTCGCTCTCGGCGGCGAGCGCCGCTTCGTCCAGTTTATGCTCGCGCAACGCGCGCCGCATCCGGTAATCCACGAGCCAGCGCACCAGCCCGCCGACAAAGATAGGCGCCGAGGAGGAGATCGGCAGGTAAGCGCCCACGGCGAAAGCCAGCGATGACACGCCGCACAACTCCAGCACAATCGCAATCATGACGCCGAACAACACCAGGCCCCAGGGCAGCTTGCGGTCCAACATGCCTTTGATGATGTAGCTCATCAGGGTGGCTTTGGGGGCGTCAAACTTGCGCACCTGGGTGCCGTCGGGCCGCGTCTTGAAGGCCCCGTTGATGCCCGGGTCAACCAGCCACACCGCCGTGCCGGCATCGTCCACGAGATATTTCCCCGCCGGCCCGCCCACGCTATCGGTCTTCTGCCAAACGCGGTAGGCCCGCGGGTCCGCCTGCGCCTGGGAACCATGCAATCTTTCCGGGCCGCCAAGCTTTGCGTCCGCCGGGACATGCAGGCCGGGCGCGACTTGCGCCACCGGCACATAGACCGTGGCCGTGTTGTTCAGCCCCAGCAGAATCGGGCCGAGCACCAGCGCGCTCGCTGCCGCGCCAATAAGAATCGCAATCTGCTGGCACTTGGGCGTGGCGCCCACCAGGAAACCGGTCTTTAAGTCCTGCGAGGTCGCCCCGGCATTCGAGGCGGCGACACACACGATGCCGCCCACCGACAGCGCCGTGACGAAGTAAGTCCCGCCCGTCCAGCCGACGAGCAGGAAGATCATGCACGTGAGCAGCAGCGTGGCAACGGTCATCCCGGAGATGGGGTTGGAGGAGGAACCGATTTCGCCCGTGAGCCGGGAGGACACCGTGACAAACAGGAACCCGAACACAACGATCAGCACCGCGCCCAAGAGATTCATGTGCAGCGACGGCGCGGCCAGAATGGCGAGAATGAGGACCAGAATGCCCGCCCCTACGAATTTCATCGGCAAGTCGCGCTCGGTGCGGAGGACCGAGG
>JBEKJO010000154.1:0-13863 GCA_050011195.1 Verrucomicrobiota bacterium
GCGCTTGTTGGCGACCCGTGGGCAGACCCCACCGGCGGAGAACCTCGGCTCTCCCGCGCCTTTCTATGCTTTGTGCCAGGTGACATCATCTAGATGCCGTCTTCGTTTCGTCTCACAGTGCTCTGCCTTTCGTTATCGAGTTCGCTTCTTGTTTCGGTTCTGCATGGGTAAACAAAAAACCCTGCTTCCATTCCGGTAAGCAGGGTCGAGAAATCCTTATGGTTCGTTTACCTGCTCACCTTCAATCTATCCAAACCGTTTCCGGGCTCTTGCCCGCAATACGCCTTGGATAGGCCGAGGTAGAACACATTTCCCCGGCTGGTCCGACTATGACGTGTCGCTTCCGCGACCGACGTCGTCGGCCAAATCGAGACTAATATGTTCATGCAAGTTGTCATCGAACGTGCGCAAAGACTACATCAGGCGCCTTATCTTGTCCACTTATATTTTTAGGGTATCGTATATCTTAAATTCAAATATCTGGATTGGTTGATGCGTGACCGAGAGCATCTAAGCGGGATAGCCCACCGTCTGAGCAAAAAGCACACGCTGTTCGGGTCGCAGTTTGAACTCCTTCGCCGCGGCTTCCTTGTTGCAGTTGTGGAACCAGGCCGCCAGCCCCTGCGAAGCGGCAAACAAATAGACGTTGCCTGCGATGAGGCCCGTGTCGGTGTAGTAATAGGACTTTTGAACCTCCGGGTCCCCGATCCGGCGGTCGGGCTGGCCGGGCCCGGTGTCATATCGGGTGAGATCAACGACATAGAAGATGTTAAGCGGAGCGGACGCGGCTGCCCCTCGACCCGCCCGACCTCGCAAGTCTCCAGCTACTACGGGTGCCAATCGGTGAGGAATCGCTTCGTACAGAAAAACTCCGCCGGGCAGTGCAACGTAGAGATCGATTTCCTGTGAGTTGCTCGCCGACGCGGCGGTCCTGCCGGGTTTGCCGAATGAGCCTTTCTCCCGGTTCACTCCGAAGGCTGCCCAGAGCAGGTTTGACAGGACCTGGGCCGGGAGTTCTTTGGCGTTGATATTGCGCGTGGTCTTTCGCTCCTTAAGGGCCGCCAGGACCGACTTGCCGCCGTCCATATCGGGTTTGGGAAGCGTGATCGGTTTCAAGTCCTGGGTGGGCTTGGGGGTGTCCTGGGCGAAAGTGGCGGTGGTGCTGGCCAATACCGTCAAGGCCGGCAGGGATTTTACGAATGTTCTGCGGTTCATTGAGTATTCCTATGGTTGGCGTTTAATTGGAGGCTGATTTGATTCGTTCTATTTCGGACATCGGCAAATCACTCCGGCCGGATCAGTTCAAAGCGGTCGCGCGTTCGGCAATACCAGTGTGGCGAGGCCATGCGGCCGATGAGAAACAAACGGTCGCTGTTCACCCGCTTCTTCTCCGGGTCGAATAGTTCGTCGCGCAGATGGAGCCGTTTCACTAAACCGATTACCACTCGATTGTCGCCAATGTTCAAGGTGCCCCACTCCTTGCACTCGAGGCTCACTGGCGCTTCGACGATGCGCGGGGGCTTTACGACCGAGGATGGACAGGGGTGCAGTCCCGCGTGCTGCAACTCATCCTCGCCGTACGGCAAGGAAGCTGCGCATTGGTTCATCGCTTCAGCCAGAGCCTCGTCCACCAGGTTGACCACAAACTCGTGGGTGAGTCGGATATTCCTGGCGGTGTCCTTCGGGGTGCCGTCGTCGCGATCACCCGGTGCCAGCGCCAGGATCGGAGGCTCTGCCCCCAGCACGTTGAAGAAGCTGAATGGCGCCGCGTTGACCTTTCCCGCGGGGCTGATCGTGGTCACCAGGGCAATCGGCCGCGGCACGACCAGGCTGGCCAGAATCGGATACGCGCGGTCAGCCAAAGGCCCGTCAAAGTCGAGTTCCATGGAGCAGCAGCTTGCTCCTTTTAGATGCAGAGTCAATTCCGACGGCCGTACTCGCATCGTCAGCTCCCTGTCATGGCCTGGCGCTTTTTGCTCATCTAACCGACATGCAGCACGTTCAGCCGCAGCGTATGGTTGCACCGGTGGTCGGAGAACAGCTGGACTGCGACGACACAATCAGTCGACTTTGCCTGAGGAGTCTTCATCGGGTTTGAGCATATCCCACGCCGGCTTGCCCTTCAAAGGCAGCCAGTTCAGCTTGGGTGCTTCACCCGACAACCAATTTGGCGGAACGCCTCCGTACACGCTCTCAAGGGTGCTGCCACCCGAACTATGGCCAATTTCCACGGCAATCTGGCCATCCAGCGTGCCCCAGGACCTCCGCACGGTTACGTAGAAGGCGCGGTTCCCGTGGGGTTTTATCTTGCGTGGTCTGTCTTTACTGATTCGCCTCAGGGCGTGAGCCAGCGCACCCTTACTCACAGGTTCGTTTGAGTCCCTTTCGTGACCCGGGAAAAACCATTCGCTATCGGGGTAATATTCTGCCTTCCACTTGCGGTGAGCTTTCAACAGCGCCGCCATGCCAGCATTGACCGAGATGTAGGGGTTGTTCAAATGTTGGTTTTTGCACCTCCATACACGGATGCTCTTTCCATCTGCTGTCACAAATCCTGGGTCCTCTGGCCCCGGGTTTGCACGCCATCTCAACACCTCGCACCCGCGCAGCCCACTATAGGCTTCAGCCAACATTTGCCACCCCAATACCTGGCTGTGCCGGTTTTTGAACAGTTCGGCAGCAATGGAATGGAGTTCATCAGCGTCGCCTGCCATAAACTCCCTGCAGTGCTTCACCCGTGATTTGGGCTGATATCGAGGCCTGTCAGCCACAGGGTTTACCCGGACAAAATCCCGCCGCTTGCAGTAGCGGAACGCATTGTTCAACGTGTTCAACTCCCTGTCGGTGGTCCTTAATCCCTCCCCTTGCTTGATGTTCTTGACGCGCCAGTCGCGGTAATTGTCGCACATTCTATCGGTTACCCTGGCCACTTCAACTTCATCCCAGAATTGCAGCAGAGTCGTGCAATGCCGATCTTCGTCAGCGCGGGTTGCGGGCGGACGTTCCAGCAGGTCGCCGTCGAGGCAGTTGTCTCCCTGGTAGCGCCGAATAATGTCGCCAACCGTTTTTGCCCCCTCTTCTTCGGTTTCTTCAGTTGCGGCCTCAAGGTATGGGCTTGTCCCAGCAGACACTGCAGTTCTGCGCCGATAGAATTCCTCTCGGGCCAATTTGAGGTTTTTCCCTCCGAGTGCGCGCCACATGCGCTTTCCGTTTATGAGGGGCCGCTCGAAATACTTTCCGTTCTTGGAATTTTTGTAGATCCCCGGCTCGACCTGCTCAAACTTTCTCGCGCTTCCGGCGTCTTCGGTTTTGAGCGACGGGTCGCTGCGCCTTTCGCTTATCTCCGACTGCTCGCAAATCCTGGTCTCGACCTGTTCAAAACGACTCATGTTTCTCCCAATTATAGTGTGCGCTGAACAGGCCTACGCGGTGTCCACCGGACCATTATTGGACTACAAAATGGACTACAGGCCGCTTTTTGAGCAGAGGGAGGACGGGCGAAAAACCAAAAAGTATCAAATTTGCTAGGAAATTTGGCGCGCCCGCCGCGACTCGAACGCGGGACCATCTGCTTAGAAGGCTCTTAAAGCCGTACCAAGAGTGCGATTTGCTGAGGAAAATAGCGTGTTTCCTAAGAAAGTCAAGAGGTGCGGATCCAGGCGTATCGGTGCGTTGGCGGAGTGGTGGTATAATTAGTGGTATAACGAAGTGCGATCTGATCGGTGCGGACCTTCTGCTTAATGAACTCTTCGTGGAAGTGGAAGGGGCGATTTCTATTATACCACTATTATACCACCTCCCGCCGAACAATATGTTTGACGTACTCCGCCCGGTCGGCAATGGCTTTGTCGGCGTCCTTGCCATCCAACACTTCCGCGAGCAGTAACGCGAATCTTACTTTTCCAGTTCAGCGTCAGGTTGCTGGAGTAGTTCTTCCTCCAGGCCACGTTTTTGGCAAAGATATTCCCAACCCACGTGTTCTTGGGCTAAGCGTTTGCCTGCATCCAGGATGGCTTTAGCAGGTGCGGCGAGTTCGCGAAGCCACGCAAATTCATCTGGTCCAAGTGCGTCACCGCCGCCGCAAACTGTTTCCTTCGCATGACCTATGGCGAGTAGTTGACGGTAGCTCCACAGCTCCGGTTCTACTGGCGGGAGGCCATGCACCGCCGTTGCGCAGGTGGAAGCCTGTTGCGGGATGCGCAAGCCTTGCGGATCGAGATCGCCAAAGTAGCGAACTCGCTTGGGTGTCCCACCGATTTCCCGGAAGATTTCCGCTAGGTTGGCGACACCCTCGATGAACCGGTTGCCGCAGCCATAAACGACGGCGCTAAACAGGGCACGCTCGTGGTTCCAACGACAGTAGGAGTGCCAGGTTGCGG
This sequence comes from Verrucomicrobiota bacterium, assembly GCA_050011195.1. Classification (GTDB taxonomy): domain Bacteria; phylum Verrucomicrobiota; class Verrucomicrobiia; order Limisphaerales; family UBA8199; genus PALSA-1440. Next base: position 4,380 of record JBEKJO010000154.1, read on the forward strand.
CGTTTTCAATCACCAGTACGGGGCCGCCGGGCGTTGGCCCGCGCTGCCAGGCAAGCGGTTCGGCTGCGACAAAGCAGCGCAGCGCTTCCAGAGTCAGGCGCCCGTCACCGAAGAGAGTCGAACTCCGACGAAGGTCATCCAGACGTTTTTCATCACCGAAGATGTGTAGCGAACGCTCTTTGATCGGGACACTCGGACGCTGGCGACCGCCGGTTGCGAAGAATTGCTGGAGTTTGTGCAATTCGGCAACCGAAACGCCCACGCGCGTTGTTGCCAGAAAACGGAGCTCCGGGGCCCATGGGACCGAGCGCAGATCAACCTTCTCCCCGGGCGTGAAGGGGCGTGGGATTTTGATCCATCGCGGCAGGGCCGGGAGGCTGGAGTTGTCCCAGCCGTCCTTGCCCTTCGGCGTCTCCAGCCGGCCATCCAGTTCCAGAAGATCAACCAATTCCCGTAGTCTGCCCCGCGCCGATGGCGTTGAAGCCAATTCCGGATGGACGTGTTGAAAGCCGCGCCACAGCACTTGCAGATCGAGACGTGAGCGGCCCCCGGAATTTTCAAGGATGAAGCAATGGAGTTGGTCAAGCGCGCTCATTCATCCCGTCAAAAATACGGATTTCGCTGATCGCCGATTCACCTTCTTCCCTGACCAAACCGACAGCCAGCTCGCCGGTTTCAGGCACGATGCGGTTTTTTGCCAGGCGAATGCGGTTTGGGAAGACGCTTAACGCCTGCGGGTCGTTGACGCCGGTGGCGTAGATGAGTTGCACGCCGAGCTGTCCGGCAATCCAGCGGTGCAATTCGAGAAACTCGCGTTTTGAGCATGGGCCAACAGGATTATCGAGCAAAAGGGCACTTACTTCGGCGCGTCGGCCTACATGACCCCGGCTCTGCGCCCGAATTTTGACCAACGTGCAATAGAGCAGAATGGCTACGGTCGTCCGTTCCCCTTCGCTCCAACTGCTCATTTCGCGGACGGGATAACGAGTGTTGCGACGCTGCGCCTCCGGTTTAAGGATAGTGGCATCTACCCCGGTTTCACCCACCAACGCTAGTAGGGCGCGGAAGACAAGTTCAATCCCACCCGGGATTTTTCCCTCCTCCAGAAGCAGATCCATCAGCGATTTGAGCCGCGCAATGTTATCCTGTCGCCCTGGTGGGGAGTGCAGTCGAATGCGCAGGAACGGCTCGTTCTCCCAGCCGGTCATCGTCTCCGGCATCCGGCTCCAGCGTTCGGCGCGCTCTAAAAGACGAATGGCCTGCTCGCTCACGTTGAGCAGCGATTCAACAATGGTCTCCCGGTGCGCGTTCATCTGCTCGAGGTCCGCCCGCAGCGTGGTCGTGTCTTCTTCGACGGCCACACGCTTGGTGGCAGCGCAGGCGATCAACTCGTCCAGAGGCATGTGAGCAAACAGGCTGCGAGCGGGCAAATCCGTGGCGCGGGCATAGGCATCTTCCTGCGTGAGCTCCTGAATCGCATCGAAATGGCTCCGCAGCTTGCCTTGCTCGGCTGCGGTCTCATCGCGGTTTTGCTTGAGGTTCTTGAGCCGTTCGTCCACCAGCGAAGCCACACGGACGTCATCTTCGGGCAACTCGCTGGCGGGCACGTCTTGGGGTGGATTCTGGTCGGCAAGTCGAATCGCGTGATTTTCGTAATTGGCGGAACGTTGTGTGAACCGGGTGTGGGCCTGCATTAGTGCTTCGCCCTCGCTTCGATTGGCGTCCAACTGCTCCTGGAGCTTCTCGTACTCAGTCACCAGCTTTGCCAGTATGGCCGCGGTGTCATGCGCCGTGGCAGGAATCAACTCGCCCTGGCCTGGACGCTCCTGTTCGGCTGGGGCACCCAATTCTTTTAAGCGTTTACGGGCTTCATCGAGGTTGCGCTCCGCGGCGCCAGCGTGCTTTTGGGCTTGTTCCAAAGCCTCTTCGGCCAACTGCTTCTGTCGTGGCAGGTCACCTGCCAGGAGTTTGGCCTCAGCAGTCTTGCGTTCCAGGCCAACGAACTCACTATTCAACCGATTGGTCTTTTCGCGGATGGACTCTTGTTTTGTAGCCAGTTCGCCTTGCGCCGCGGTATTGAGGAAGCGGCCCTGGTATCGGCGCAGTTCAGCATCGTACCAAGCCCGCAACTGTTCCAAAGATTCTTCCACCGATTCCGGCAAAGTGCCAACGTATGCAATTTTGCTCGCTTCTCTGCTCAGGTCGGTCAAGGCGATTCCCAGCTCCACCTGGCGTTGCTGAATCGGCTTCTCGCCAGCCTCAATCGTTCGCCGCCGCTCCTCCAGGACCGGCAGTTCCACCGAAAGCTCCTGCAATCGCGCGCCCAAGGCATCCTGTTTCGCCCGTTTAGCTTCATAATCGGCGTCGAACCGCTCGACGAAGTTTTCAAGCTGCGCCACGGCCCGGGTCGCTTTCGCTAGCGCTTGCTGCTGCTCGTCGACCGCCTTCATCGCTGAAGCAATCGAGGCAGTCAATTCCTGTTGTCGTGCCGCATTCTTCTGTTGGCGTTGGCAGAGCGATTCAAGGGACTGTTGCTCGCCGCGCAGCCGCTCCCGTAGCGTGCCGAGTTTACTGCCGCCGAATTCGGTGAGCCATCGCTCCAACTCGGATGCCAGTTGGCGAGTTTCGTTGAGCTCGGTAGCGAGTTGCTCAAGTTCGGTCTTCCGAGTGGCCATCAGGCCGGCTAGTTTTTGGCTCTGCTCTTGAGCCTCGTTGAAGTTGAAGCCGCCGGCGTGGCGGGGCAGCACAACCGGTCGTCCGGCGCCATTTGGGCTCGGCTGGGAATCCGGCAGCGGTGAAAGCTGCACCGGCACCTGGTCTGTACTAAGCAACCCGATCGCCTGCGTCAATTGGCTCGCCTCGGTGGCCCCATCGAACATCACGCCGCCATAGAGCGCTGGGTCGGAGGCCAACAGTTCGGCGGCGGCCTGGCGGTCAGCTACGTTGAAGGCCAGCCATTGCGCCGCCGTGGTCGCGGTGGCAACGCCTGCAGCGCGCAAACTTTCGACCAGTGCTTCGACATCGCGGGGCGGCGGAAAAAGCCGACGCTTCTCGATATAGTCTTGCGCCCGCTGGTCTTCGGCACCCTCGAGGTTAAGACGCAGGATGCGGCGGAATAGGGTGGCGCCTCGCTCGGCCAGGCGTTCCATGGTTTGCGGCAGATTCAAATCTGCGCGTGAAGTCTCCACCGCGGCGCGCATGTGCAGGTGGGTGGCGATACGCTCCGCTTCCGCTTCGGCTCGCTGGATAGTTTTGGCGAGTTGTTGCTGTACATGGTCAGTCTCAGCGATCTCAGTGGCAAGCCGGCTGGCCTGCGCGGCAAGCGCGTCCTTCTCGTTCTGCGCGGAGTCGCGCTCGAGTACGGCGCGCGTGATCGCCTCGCTGGCTTTTGTGCCGATACCCTGCCAGCGTTGCGCCGCATCCGCCGCGGCTTCCTTCGTTTCCAGCATGCCATCGCGGCGAAGTCGTTCCCGAAGAGACTCGCGTTCGGTAAAGAAATTCCCAAGCGTGGCCGATTCCTGCTCCTTGGCCGCTTGTTCGGCGGTCAACGCCAGGCGTTCCCGCCCCAGTTTGCCGACAGTCTCCTGAAGCTGCCGGCGTTGGCCTTCGGTCTCCTCGATGCGAGCCTGGGCAATTTCCACCTCGGCTTGCACTCGAAACTTGTAACGCGCACCCAGGGCCCGGAGCATCTCCAGCACGGGTTTGGCCTGTTCCTGTTCGCGCGCAATAGCGCGCTCCAGTTCGGCGGCCTGGATTTGCAGGACTCCTATTTCGCCCAGCAACCCCGCCATCTCAACCAAGCGCTTGTTACTCTGGGCCGATTGGCAGGCGGTTTGGCAACGTTCCAGCTCCGTCTTGGCTTCTTTTTCCTCAAGTTCGTATTTGAGGCGAGTGAAAAAGTTCTGCCGCCTCCGGGTGCCGTCGCGCTCTGATGTAAGCCGCTTGTTCTCGGCCTCTGCTTCCAGCTTACCCTGGGCGAGGCGAGAGGCCTCAGCATCGAAGCGCTCCTTAGCCGCACGCAACGCCGCCAGCAACGACCCGGTGGCGTGTTCTGCTTCCGCGCCGCGGGCTTTGGCTTCTTCCCAAAGGCCAAGCTGCTTCAGGAAGAGTCCAAGGTCCACGAGCAGCTTGCCGTTGAACTCCAATTGGAGGTCGAGCACGTCGCGGCGCCGGAGCTTGGGAAGAAATTCTTCGAGGTTGGCCCGCACTTGATTGGGCTTGGCCGGGTCGAAACCCAGTTGCAGGAACAGACGAATGAAGTCCCGATCACTCTTCAGGTCGTTGAAGAGGTTGTTGATGCCGCCTTCACTCTCGTTCATTCGGAGCTGGTAAGTGAACAATTCCGGGTCCAGATGGTTGTTTTCCAAATGCTCCCGCCACTCGCTCTGGTTCTGGGTGTGCCGGACTTCGAGCTTCGGGTACGCTCGGTTCTGCTCGTCGAGCCAGTCGCGGAACGCCTCGAAGGAGGCGGCCGGTTCACCCAGCCCGAGCACTGGCAAGGTGTCAAAATTCACCCCGCGATTCGGCCGGAGCGTAAAGAACAGGCGCCGCAATTCATTCGCGCTGTCGAGACCCTTCCAGGAGAGCGCCTGGCCGACAAGCAGCAGCTCCCGGGGAATATCTTCGAGCAGCGAAGCTTCGGCCCGATCATCCGTCGTGTCCCACTCCGTGACGATAAAAGCCAGGTCGCGACTGCGAACATAATCTCCGAGTTCGCGCGCCTTGCCTTCCGCCTGCTTGCCAAGGAAGCGCGTTTGACGGGGTTGGAAGGTTGAAAAGAACAGGCTCAACAGGGAAGTCTTGCCGGTGCTGTTCTCCGCCCAGAGCACAGTGTCCGCCGCCCGGCCCCCTCGGTCACGCAGGTCGAGAGTCAGCGCCGGAAAACGCGCGTCACGATGCCCTAGGCTGGAGAAATGCAAGCGATTGATGCGCGGCATAACTCAGGCGGTCCTTTCCGCCCCCTTCGAGGCCAGCCGTTGAGCGGCGAAAATACGCAATTGCTCCACCAGCGCGTGGGCACCATGATACTTCAACCGGATGCGATAGGCGGAGGTGCCCTGATAGATGCCCTTCTGCTCGTCCACCAGCCGCATCAGGCCGTGCTTCTCCAAATATTCCAGCGCGTAACGACACATGCCCGTAAGCGACCGGGTGGATTCTCGTTTAGCTGCCGTTTCTTTTGTCAGAGCCTGCGCGAGCACGGCGCGCCACACCCGCCTCTCTTCAGACTCTTCGTGGTCAGGGCTGTCGGCCACCTTTGAATTCTCGGCTTCCGCAAAGTCGCGGAGATACCTCGCCAGGCTGGCGGCAGTGACGTGCGCTGGCTGCACATCGTCGTCCTGCACCAGCGTCTCAGCGCGCGGGAAGGAAAAAGCGGCGACTGCCACCTGAATGATCCCGTGGAGAATCCGGTCATCCGGGGTCATGCCCCCCTTATAGTCATCCGAATTCAGACGAAACGGGCTGGCTTCGGTGGCGGTAACGATGAGTCCATGCTTGCCGGAATAGATAATGCGGAGCCCAAAGCCGCTGCACATTCCATCGGCGATGTCACGCAGCATGGTGTCGTCCTCATAGCGCCGCAGAAGGTCGCTGTATTCCTTTGACGTCGCCGGATTCTGACAGCGCAAGGCGAAACCGAGCAACCGGCCGGCATCGTGGGCGGCGTTGGCAACGTGGTTCATGGCAAAGGAGGTGATACAAAGAGGTCATCTCCAGCAAAACCGCTTGAATCAAACGGTTCGCCGCTCGGTCGAACGTGAAACTGGCGGCGCGCATCCGCCGCCCCAAACTGTTCCATCGTCAATAGCACGAACAGGCGCTTTGCCGGCGACGATAGCCCTCGCCCTCCAGCAATGACGAGCAGTTCGGAGAGGCTCCGGCTGCCTCGCAACTCTGCCCGCAAGAAATCCCGCACACCAAGCCAGTCCTCCGGCTTAAACACAGGCGGGGATGAAGCGAGCGCTGCCGTGTCCGGCAGAGTCACATTCGCCTCCGCCGGTTCCGGCGTAACCGGTGGAGCCAGCAGCTTGGCCCAAAGCTGTTCCAGGCTGGGCGGCACGGGGACAGCGTGTCCGGCCAGCAGGTTCAAAGCGGGTACGGCGGCCAGCCGGGCGAAACTCACCTCCTCACCTATCCATCGCAGGAGGATTTCCGGTTCCAGACTCACGCGCAGCCCCGTTGCCGTCCGGCGAAGGCGCTGGCGTGCAAATTCCTCCCGGAACTTGTCATTCGCAGTGATGAGCAGATTGTGCAGCTCGAGGTTGGTGCGTTCCGATTTATCGATTTCGTCCAGAAGCCGATTGAGCTTGGTGAGGTCAGCCGGCGCAGCCTGGTCGCGGCGTTGCTCCAGGCCGGCGCGCAACTCGCCCTCCTTTCGCAGCCGCTCCTTGATGTGCTGAAGCGCTCCTTCCATCAGCGGGAGAATTTCGCTGCTCCATTTCGCCTGGTCGGCGTCACGACGTGCCACTTCCAAAGCGAGACGGACCTTCTCGGCGTAGGCCTTGGCCCGAATCTGCGCCTGGCGCGCTGTTTGAATGGCGTCGTCGAGCCGGCCGCGTTGTGACTGATACTTGAGCACGGCCAGGTCAGCTTCGGCGGCATCCTCGAGATTGTAGCCCAGCATCTCGGTGTAGAGATTGATGGCCTCGCTGCTGGCCCGATAGACGCGTTCATCCCCCTCGGGTGTCTGGGTCTCTTCCAGCAACCGATAGGCAAACTCGCGCCAGCGCACAACGCCCTCGTCCAGCGCCGCATAGCGTTCGACAAATTGTTGGCGGCGGCTTTTCTCATTGAGGAGAGCCTGGAGAACGAGTTCCAAGATGCGCGTTTCGCGCTCAGGCACGATCTCCGGTTCAGCCGTCCGAAGGATAGGCCCGATAGCCACGGCCAGATCGCGCCGTGTCGCGCCGGTGCCGAAACCCATTTTGTCAATCACCACGTCGAGCACGATCAAGCAGAGCATCCGCAAGTCGTGCTGCGAAAGATCAAAATCGCGCTGGGCTTTGTTGCTTTCGAGTTCCAGGATCGGGGCGGGTGCGATGAGGCTGCGGGTACGACGAGCCACTGCCTCCCCCAATTCTCGCATTTCCAGAGACCCAGGCGCCAAATTCTGTGCTCGAGACACCAGCGAATCCTGTTCGCTGGATGTTTCTCCTCCGAACAGTTCGCCTTCAGCATCGGGACGCTCCTGATATCGCATAGGTTGCATACAAAGACCCGTGTCGAATAATCGAGAGGGCATATTGTAACATTTCAGCCAAACGCGACAGCAAAATGCGCAAGCGCCGCGCAGACTCCACGGCTGAGACTGCCAGCCACGGAAGAAAGCGGTCCGGCCGATGAAACAAAGCTGTTTGGCGTTGGTCGAGAGGTCTGTGGGAAATCTCACAGCAGTGGTCAAGCGGAGTCGGCATAATTGCGCCGGTCAGGATGTCGCGGCTTGAGACCATGGGGCCAGGGCCTGCTACCAAGACGGGGTGTTTTCGTTAAGGAGATCGCAGCAACATTTTCGAGCCGTACCCACTCTCATACCTGTGCGCCTTCAGGATCGCTCCTGGACAGGCGCGAGGCCATCTTTCAAAATATGAGCACCAGACCTTTTTCGTTCTTCCAGCCAGCGCTCCTCCCCTTTTTTTCGATTGCTCCAAGTGGTCGGGTGGTCGGGTGAGTTTATCAAAGCACGAGAAAATCTGCATCCACTGCAACGAACCATTCTTCCCGGAATTGCGTAATCGCACGCGCCAGCACTTCTGTTATAAACCGGAGTGTCGCAAGGCGAGGAAAGTAAAGAGCCATCAACTCTGGCTGGCCAACAATCCCGACCATTTCAAAGGGGCAGCCAACGTCTTGCGAGTGCAGCGGTGGCGTGAGGCTCACCCAAGGTACTGGCGGCGGGCCAAGGCCAAGGCGAAGTCGGGGCTGCTACCTGCCGTTTCCCCAGTGGTTCCGGCCAAACATCACCAGCCGCAGGCCATGTCAGCGTTACAAGACGGCGTCCCACCGTTACAAGATTCCATCCGGTGCAACCCGTTGATAATTGGCCTCGTAGCCCATGTCTTTGGTTGTACGTTACAAGATTCCGTCGAAAAAGTGATTCCTGCGCTCATAATCAGGGGCATGAAACTCCGTACCACGATGCACGGAACCGAAACGAATCGCAAAAAGTCAGCGAAGTATGATGCACAAAAGACTCGCGTGTCCCGTAAGCTTGCGCCAGCTGCTGGCGCTGGCCAAACGGCCTGCCCCCCTTCCAGCGCCGGATAACCATCTGCCCGCCCTTTTCGAACGGGCCACACCCTCCCACCGTTGACCAACCGAGCACCAGGCCCGCCCGCCTCCTTTTTGCATGACCCCAGGCGACACACCACCGGAGCCCATCTTCGCCGCCGCCTACGTGCGCATGTCGACCGAGCACCAGCAATACTCGACTAGCAACCAGATGGACGTCATCCAGGAGTACGCCAAGCGGCGGGACCTGCGGATTGTACGGGAGTATTCTGACGAGGGGAAGAGCGGGCTGAATATCCAGGGGCGCGACTCGCTGGCGCAGATGATTGCGGACGTGCAAGCCGGCGAGGCGGAGTACACCAGCATTCTGGTTTATGACGTGAGCCGGTGGGGACGGTTTCAGGACGCTGACGAGAGCGCGTATTATGAATACATCTGCCGGCGAGCCGGGGTATCGGTTCACTACTGCGCGGAGCAATTCGAGAATGACGGCAGCCCGGTGTCCACTATCGTCAAGGGGGTGAAGCGGGCGATGGCTGGGGAGTACAGCCGGGAGCTTTCGGGCAAGGTCTTCAGGGGGGCGTGCAAGCTGATCGAGCTGAGGTACCGGCAAGGAGGGGCGGCCGGATACGGGCTGCGCCGGATGCTGGTGGACCAGAACGGGGAGCAGAAGGCGGTGCTCAAGATCGGGGAGCAGAAGAGCATCCAGACCGACCGCGTGATTCTGGTGGCCGGCCCGGCGGAGGAGGTGGCGGTCGTGCGGGGGATTTACCGGGCTTTTCTCGAGGAGGGCAAGGAGGAGTCTGAGATCGCAGCGGCGCTGAACGCGCGGGGGCTGCTGACAGACCTCGGGCGGGCGTGGACCCGGGGGACGGTTCACGAGGTGCTGACCAACGAGAAGTACATCGGAAACAACGTGTACCACCGGACCTCGTTCAAGCTGAAGCAGAAGCACGTGGTCAACCCGCCGGAAAAATGGATTCGGGCCGAAGGAGTATTTGAAGGGATTGTCGAGCCGGAGATGTTCTTGAAGGTGCGAGAAATCATCCTCGCCCGGAGCCAGCGGCTGAGCAACGAGGAAATGCTGGAAAAGCTGCTCGAGGTGTTGAAGCAGCATGGGCGCATTAGCGGGGTGATTATTGACGAGGCCGAGGGCCTGCCATCGAGCGCGGCTTTCCAACACCGTTTCGGCAGTCTGGTGACGGCGTATCGTCTGATCGGGTATGACCCGGGGATTGATTACAGCTTTATCGAG
>JBEKJO010000155.1:0-13859 GCA_050011195.1 Verrucomicrobiota bacterium
ATGGTGACTACGTGAATGCTCAAGCTGAAGGGATCATTGTCAGCGCCGTGGCTCACCGCACCAATTTTCACTTGCTCCGTTCACGCGTGGTGGACAATTGGTTCGCTGGCTATGTGCCCAAGCCTGGTGATATCGTCCTGGACGTGGGCGAGGGGATCGGAGAGGAAACGGTCGTCTTCGCCAAACAGGTAGGAACACAGGGCCGGGTATTCTCATTCGAGGCAAATCCGGTGACGGCGCGCTGCTTGTCCAAGACGGTTCGAAGGAGCGGGCTGAAAAACGTCGAGACTGTCGCTGCGGCGGTGTTCGACCGTCCTGGGAAGGTATCGATCGCCAATGCGGAGGCCCACTTCCGAAACTCGCTCCTCGCAGCGGGTGGAACCAAGATGGTTGAGGTGCCCGCGCTCACGCTCGACGACTTCGTCGAGCAGAACCGTATCCAGGCTGTTGATCTGCTCAAGATGAATATCGAGGGAGCCGAGCGCCCGGCGCTCCTTGGCTTTCGCAGGAATTTTGACCGCGTGAGGCATGTCGCGATTGACTGCCACGACTGGATCGCGGATCTTGGATACAGCGACGGCTACCGGACCCTTGAGTTCGTTCGAGAGTTCCTCGAATCACGAGGATTCTTCGTAAAGCCGCATTCCAACAAACAACGGCTTTACTTTGAGTACACGCTTTATGGATCGCGGCGCGGTTAGCACACAAGTATGCTCCGCTCCATAAAATCCATAGTTCCACTCCGCTGGAAGCGGGAGGCCTTGCGGGTTATAACGCCATTCCGCCCGCCTGCGGATTTTCCGGCGGAAGGACCCCGCCTAATCCTGGCATTGGCCGCGGATTACGCCAACCTCGGAGACGTTGCCCTCACGCGCGCTCTTATCCGCTTCGCGGGCCAACATCTGCCGTCGCACCGGCTTTATCTGCTCTGTGCCGGGCATGTTTTCCACGACCTGCGCGGCGTCGCGCGTGCCGCAGACAAGGACGACATGGTGGCAATTTTAGGCGGAGGAAACATGGGAGATCGCTATCCGGATTTGGAGGAGGCCCGCTGCCACCTGGTAAGAACATTCCGCCACAGCCGAATCGTCTCCTTTCCGCAGAGCTTCGACTTCTCGGATACACCTGCCGGACGCCGCGCTCTCTGTCGCTCCGGCGCCGCCTACTCCTCGCACCCGCGGCTCCGCCTTTTCGCGCGCGAGGCCGAATCTTTCGGTCGTATGCGGGAAGCATTCCCAAGCTGCCGAGTGGACCTTGCACCCGACACCGTGCTCTCCCTGGATCTCGCGCCTTCTGCCCGGCGGAACCTGCCGCTGCTCGTCTGTCTGCGGCAGGACCGCGAGACCTGCCTTGGTGCGGAACGTCGAGCCGCCATCCTAGATGCTTTGCGCGAGTTTGCCCCCGACGCCGTCGTCACCGACACCACAGTTCCCGGACCCCGCCTTGGCTTTCCTGAGTATGGGCAGCATCTTGATGCGCTTTGGGCCAATTTTGCTCGCGCTAAGTGTGTGGTCACCGACCGCCTTCACGGCCTCATCTTCTCAGTTATCAGTCGTACGCCGTGTGTTGTAATCGAGAACAACAACCACAAGATCCGCTCGACCTGGGAGACGTGGCTCTCGGGCTTGCCTTCGGTGCGGCTCCTTTCCGATCCGGAGCCAGTTACCGTGATAGCAGCCGTGCGAGAGATTAGGGAGGCAGTAGCGCCCCCCGCGCCCCTCAACGGTGCTTTCGCGCCCCTCGCTCAAGCTCTCCGCCAATGACGCCGCTCGTTTCCATTGTCGTGCCGGTGTTCAACGTCGAACGCTATCTCAGTCTGTGTCTCGACTCGTTGCGACAGCAAACGCTTTCCGGGATTGAGATCATCTTTGTGGACGATGCCTCGACCGACGGCTCTCCGTCGCTGCTTGCCGCGGCGGCAAGGCAGGACACCCGCGTGGTCGTTCTGAGGCATGCGTCTAATCGTGGCCTTTCTGCCGCCAGGAACACCGGACTTCGACCTGCTCGCGCACCCTGGGTTCTCTTTATTGATTCCGACGATCTTGTTTCCTGCCACCTTTGCGAACGGGTTCTCGCAGCGGCTGAGCGCCTTGTATCCGATGCCGTCTTCTTTGGCTATGCCGTTTTCGGTGACGGGCAACAAACCCCGCCTGAGCCAGCACCCACCGCCGCCGTCCCGGCCAGCCGCGTTGCGCTTCTCCGCGGCCCAGCATTTGCCTGGACAAAGCTTGTCCGCACTGACCTGATGCGGACCAACGGCATCGAATTCCCCGAAGGGCTTTGCTTTGAGGATATCCCTGTCCACTGGCGCTTGGCGCTGGAGTCCGTGCGCCCTGCTTTTCTCGACGAAGCCCTGGTTTGGTATCGACAGCGCCGCGGATCCATCACCTACCGCACGGACTGGTCCCGCGCCGACAGCATCCTGATTTACGACCGCATCAAGAATTATCTGCACGACACCGGACACTGGGAAGAATGGAAGGACGTCTTTCTGGCCCAGGAATTGGCGAACTTCGCGTGCACGCACGCCTACTACACTTTGGCCAACCCGGCGTTGACCCGGCGGGTGCGTGAGGAGACGATTGCCAGAATGACCGCCGATCACTGGAGCGTCGTTCTGCAGGGAAAGAGCCTTTCGCGAGGGGCAAGGGACTACATTCTCTCGCGCTGTCGGCCGGAAGGCATGTACGCCAGCCCCGCGCTGCTTCTGCCCATGCTCCGTCACGGCCTGCGCGACTCCTTGCGTTGCTCGTGGCACCGTGTTCGCCATGCATTTAGCGTCTGAATCAATGACTGCACTCCGCCCCATTCGCGTTTTACATTCTCTCGGGAGCCTTCGCCGAGGAGGCATCGAGACCTGGCTCATCAATGTCCTCCGCCAGCGCCACCCACAGATGCAGATGGATTTCATCCTCCAAGAGGCGCCGGGCACAGGTGGGGACTATGAGCGCGAGGCCCTGGCCGCCGGCTGCGTGATTCACCATTATACCCCGGCATCCTGGATCACGAAGCGACTCCGCATCCTCGGGCTGGCACCGGCTGATCTCACCTTGCGCGATGTGCTCCGTGCAGGGAACTACGATGCTCTTCATGTTCATGGTGAGGAGTTTATCGGTGACACCGTCAAACAAGCCGCACATGCCGGCACGCCGGTGCGGGTCACCCACTGTCACCACACCATGCTGGCTCGTGGCAAACGCGGGCCGGAAATGTGGGTCCGTTCGGTCCGGCATCGCACCATCGAGCGTAACTTGACCCTGCGTTACGCGACAGATCTTGTCGCTTGTGGCCGGGATGCGGGGCGCCTCATGCTGGGAGACGCCTGGGGCAAAGACCCGCGGTGCCAAGTCATCTACTGCGGTGTCACTCTGGGCGCCTTCGAGCGGGCGTTGTCGCAAACCACGCGAGCTGAGCTTCTGGCCAGATATGCACTGCCGCCCGATGCCAAGGTCATCGGCCACGCCGGTAGCATGGGCCCAGTCAAGAATCACTCATTCCTGGTCCGGATCTTTGCCGAGTTGGCTAAGCGCGATCCACGGTACTATCTGTTCATGGCTGGCGACGGGCGATTGCGACCAACCATCGAGAAGCAGGTGCGCGCGTTCGGGTTGTATGACCGAGCGCGCATGCCCGGACTCGTGGCCGATATACCCGAGCTCATGATACATCTTTTTGATGTCCACGTCCTGCCTTCGCTGGCCGAAGGGCTTCCCGTGGTGGTCATTGAAGCGTCCGCAGCCGGTCTCTTCACGGTGTGCTCCAACACGATTACCTCTGAGTTGGGGGAGCATCTGCCGGGGCACCTGGAATACGTCTCGCTTGCTGCACCCGTCGCCACCTGGGCCGATGCAGTAGAAGCCGGCCTACGACGGCGGATGCTTCCAAAGCAGGCTTGGGGAACGGTCCGTTCCACTCCATTATGCATAGAGTCATCTGTGGAGGCCCTGGTGGCCATGTACCGCTCGCGATTGGACCAGCACCGCGCCAGGAGCTTCCAGCAACCGGCCTGTGTGACTTCGCTCGGTAAGAGCCACTAAGGGAGAAATGCTTCCCGTATCACTTTATACGCCGGTATACCACCACGCGATGCTGGTGGTGGTTATCGGATTCGCGCTGCTCTATCTGGCAACGCAGGCGCCAGCCGCGGGCTTAGCCACCTTCAACCAAGTGGCCGTGATTGTCATCGGTTTTGGCGTCGCTCTGTTCATGGGTTTCCGCCCCATCAGCGGGATATATTTTGTCGACATGGGGGCTTACGCTAGTGAATACGAGCGCGTCCGGCAGGGATATGAGGGCCGCGCCGCCGACGTGCTCTTCAATGGCCTGATGCGGTTGTGCGCTCCGTTTCTCCCGGCTACAGGCTTCTTTTTCGTCTGCGCCCTTATTTACATCGCGCCGCTGGCCGTAGCCTCCTGGCGAGTCCACGGCGTGTGGGCGTTCCCTGTCTTCCTCGCCTTTCTCACCGCGTTCTCCTTCTGGGGCTACGGGACCAACGGAATCCGCAATGGGATGGCCGCTTCCGTGGTTATTCTGGCCTTTGCTTTTCAGGATCTTCCGGTCATCATGCTTCCGTTGATGGCGGCAGCAGCGGCCTTCCACGCATCGACCCTGCTTCCGGCGGGTGCCTTTCTCCTCGTCCGGTATGTCAAAAGGACCGAGATCTGGCTGGCTTTCTGGGTGTTGTGCGCAGCCGCGTCGTCCATTGGCGGGAATGTCGGCGGAATGCTGGTGGCTCATTACAACCCGTTCGCTTCGGATGAACGACTGGAAAAATATATCTATGGTGCCAACGAAGGAGGCCGCTTTCGCGCCGACTTTCTGGCCTATAGCATTGTTCCGGTGGTGGTGGCGCTGCTGCTGGCGGGCCGGACCCGCGCGCGCGCGCGGCGGCCCGGCGCCCGGGTGAGGGGCGGGCGTGGACTGAATTGGATGTGGCATCGGAGGGCCCTGAGAGCGATAGGGGTGGGAAGCGGGAAACTGGCCTGCGCCCAGGGAGGAAGATGGGATTGGGGCGTGGCCTCTGCCAGGCTCGGGCGGGCCGGCCGCGAGGCGAGCAGCGGTTTGGCAGGGGCGTGGGAATCGCCGGGTGGCCGGGAGCTTTCCGTGCCACACGCCAAGGCGACGCCGGGCGCCTCGGGCCGCTTGCCTGGGGTTCGGTTGCCGGAAGCGGACGCATTTTATGCGCGGCTGGTGAACACCTACTTGTTGGCCAATGCGGTCTGGATCCTCGTGATCCATTCGGACCAGTCGAACAGGTTCGCCTACCTGTCGTGGTTCATGATGCCTTGGGTCCTGCTGTATCCTTTCGTTCCGGGCAAGATTATTGATCGGCCGCGAACCGGGTTGATCGCAACGGTCCTTTGTGCGCACTACCTGTTCACCTACGTGATGCAAGTTGTGGTTTATCCTTTGCGGGGAATACAGTGATGCGACCGCGTGTGTCAATTATCATGGGGATTTACAACTGCGCCTCGACGCTGGTGGAGAGCCTCGACTCGATTGCCCGGCAGACCTACACCGACTGGGAGATGATCCTTTGCGACGATGGCTCGAAAGATGATACTCTCAAGATCGCGCGCGAGTGGGCACGCCGCGACCGCCGCACCAAAGTGCTCGCGAACGAGCGAAACCTGGGATTGGCGCGAACGCTGGATCGTTGTATGGCCGAGGCGGGTGGGGAACTCCTCGCGCGTCAGGACGGTGACGATCTTTCCGAGCCCGACCGTCTGGCCAAACTGGTGGCCGCCATGGACGCCCACCCGGAAGTAGCCGTTGTCAGTTCCTGGGTGAGTTGTTTTGACGAGAAAGGCACTTGGGGGATGGTTCGAACCAAACCCTTTCCAGTGGCAAATGATTTTCTTTCCGGGTCGCCGATCATCCATGCGCCGTGCCTGATGCGCCGGATGCCAGTGCTTGCCGTTGGTGGCTATGGCGCCCAGCCTTGGGCGCTCCAGGTCGAGGACGTCTTCCTTTGGTTCCGGCTCTATGCCGCCGGCTACAGGGCCATGAATATCCAGGAAGCGCTTTACCGCGTGCGGGACGACGAAAATGCCCGGAGTCGCCGCAATCTACGCCGGCGTATCAACTACTCCATAGTTCGGTGGAAAGGCTTCCGGATGCTCGGCTTCCCCTGGTACAAGCGACTATGGGCGGTAAGGCCAATTCTGGTGTGGGCATTGCCAGGTGGGCTATATCGTCGGTTACATAGAGGACGGCTGAAACGGCAAATGGGTCGCCCTCTACCCTGCTCGTGAACGTTGCGAGCAGCAATGAGCTCTCCTTGCCGGTGATGGACACGAAACAAACCAACGGCATTGTAGTCCGGCCCTTCCGGCGGGATGATAGGCCCGGCGTGCGACGAGTCCTCGAGGCGACGTACGGGTCGGAAGCCCCTCCCGCCGAGGGATACCATTGGTGGTCCTTCGGTTGCCCTGATGCCACTTCCGGGTTCATGGTCGCCGAAACGAATGACGCCATTGTTGGTGTGCAGCCAATGAACATCCTTCCGTACCACGATGGGTGCAAACACTTTAAAGGCGGACTGCTGACTGGTGTTGCCGTACACCCGGAATTCCGCCGCCGCGGGATTTTTTCCGCCTTGGTCAAAGCTTGCGAAAAGGAAGCATGGCGGCAGGACGCCGCTTTCGTGAACACTATGCCGAATGAACGCTCACGGCCTGGATTTTTGAAACTCGGGTATACCGATCTTGGACAACGTTATTTGCTAGCTCGCCCGGTCCAGTCTGCCCAGGCGGGTGCGCGAATCGTGCCCGGCCTGGGCTGGCTCATCGGGGCCGCCGCCGGCGGCATTCAAAAAGCCTTGAAACCTACGTCCGTTGAGGAAGGCCTCTCCGTACGCGTAGCAGAACGTCCCAGTCCAGAAGTGCCAAAACTGGCACTGCAACACGCGGCTATCTTCCCGGGCCTTCGCATGGGGCGCTCGGCCGAATGGTGGCATTGGCGCTTTCTGGAGTCACCCACACGACGTTATCACATCCTCGAGGCGAGGACCGACCAAGGAGCGTTGGCGGGCGTGGGGGTGTACACCATCGCGTCGAGGGGCTGGCACAAGATTACTTACCTGGTCGATCTTGTGGTCAGCACTGAACAGGCTTTGCAGGCCATTGTCCATCGGCTGTGCGAGAACGCAGCAACCGAAGAATGTCACGCCGTTGGCGTCGTCGTCAGTTCAATCCCTCTGGCAAAGGCTCTCGTCCGTGCGGGCCTTTGGATCGTCCCTGCATGGCTGCCGATCAAAAAGTTCTACTCCGTTGTTCGTTTTAATCCAGCCTGTGATGTGCCCCAAGCTTGGCACAGCCTCCGTGGGTGGTACCAAACCTTCGCAGACTGGGACTCCATCTGAAAGGAGCAAGCATCTGCTTTTATGGCCGAATCAGCGCTGGAAATGAGAGAATGCTCACCAAAACATGCATTGTCGGTTGATGTCGAGGACTGGAACAATCTGGTAGAGTTTTCCACCAGTGCGGGCGATTACTGCCGCCAACCCAAGCGGTGGTTCGAAACACGGAGAGCTTGCTCGACCTGGTGCTCGAGTACGAAGCGCAGGCTAGGCATAGGCCCGATCAGTGCCACCCCTTCACACGCCCCCCATTTGCCCGCCCCGGCCAATCCACGCCAGAGTGTCCGAATTGGGGACACTCCGGCCCGCGCAGGTAGATTCCGCCCCCAGCTACCTCAGTCTGGCCTCGCCACCGGAAAAGCGGTTTCGTATCATTGTGAGGTTCAGACTGCCCCGCATGTCACCGCCTGCTCGTGATTCCGGCCGAGACAACGCCAACGGTGTTCGTGATGGAAAGCTTTGCTAGAGCAGCCTTGCCTCTTATCGAGTCCCTCGCCAGAGCCGGCATTCGCGTCGAAGTCGGCTGCTCAAAGCGCATCAACAGTGGTTTTTTCTCCCGCCACTGCCACAAGCGGCATTTATATCCTTCTCCCCGAGGTGATACCCTTGGATTTCAGAAGTGGCTAATCGAATTCCTGCGTGAGCGATCTATATCGGTCGTTTTTCCTGTTGGGCATTATGGCGCACTGGCTGCGTGCCAAATTCAGAACGAAATTCGGCGCCACTCGCGTCTCCTCATGCCTGATCTGCAGACCTTTCTCCGTGCTTACGCTAAAATCCCAACGATGCACACCGCCCAAACCGCACGCGTTCCGATTCCGGAAACGTGGTTTCCCAGCCAGGTTCCAGGCGGGCTCGAGTCCATTCTGCCTCAAATTGCGCGGTGGCCCGTACTGGTCAAACCGTCGGTTGGTGTTGGCGCACGAGGAATTGTCTCATGTCACACCTCTGCCGAGTTGCGAAAACAGTACTCAGACATTACGGCCGCGCATGGGGTAAGCTTTGTTCAGGATTTTGTTCCCCCAGGCGGGATGCAGTACAAGGTGGACGTCCTCTGCGACCAGCAACAAAAGGTCGTTGCGGGGATAGTCTATGGGAAAACTCGAATGTACCCTCCCGACGGAGGCAGCAGCGTTCTGAACTTTTCCGCTCACCGTCCCAATATTCTGGAATTGGCGGTTCGTATGCTGCGTGAGCTGCGATGGGTGGGTTTCTGCGACTTCGATTTTGTAGTGGATCCGCGAGACAATGTGCCGAAGCTCATGGAAATCAACCCCAGGCCACCGGAAAGCTTTCATATGGGACCTTCTGTGGGTATGAATTTCCCCTTGTTGATGTATCGCCTCGCTATTGGGGAGCCAGTAGAGCCGGTATTATCTTATCCAGCTAACCGCTTTTTGCGGTTCATGGCGGGTGACCTCATGTGGTTTCTACGTGTAAGCAATCAACAGCGATTTAATACCTGGCCCAGTTGGTTCCACTTTGTTGGCCGTAACAAGGCCTATCAACTGTTTCGCGCTACGGATTGGGGCCCCGCTGTAGGATATACGCTCGAGACCGTGCTCGGTGTGTTAGACAGGCAAACGCGTCGTGAACGGTTGCGACTGCGCCAGGGTGCCTTTCCGGAGGCGCTCACGCCCGAGGGGCCTCGCCCTGGGTGCACGGGCGGAACCGCCTCCGAAAAGCAGTTCCCTGACAAGTTATGAGGCCAAGCATACCAGAACCGCTAAAAGCAATTGCGAAGAGAATTCTCTTTCCTATTCCTTCTCGTTTAGCGACGCATTTCATCCTGATCAATGGGGCTGGGCTGGATGCAATCGAGAAATCTATTAAAGATAACTACCATGTCGGTAGTCGGAGTGAGGACAATTATTCAAATGAGAAATATCAAGCGGATCTTAATGCACATCTGACGGGACGATTGGAGAGCGACCGAAGACAAATCATACCTTGGATCGACAGTGCGAGACCGTTGAAGAACACACGTATCTTGGAGATAGGATGTGGTACAGGTTGTTCAACGGTTGCTCTCGCTGAACAGGGAGCCAGGATTATTGGTATTGACATTGATGAAGGAGCACTGCGTGTAGCAAAGGATCGCTCAAAGGTCTACGGCATAGGTGCGGAATTCAAAGTGTTAAACTGCTCACAAATATCAAGCGCCTTCAAACCTGACGATTTTGACCTTGTTATTTTTTTCGCCAGTCTTGAACACATGACTATTGTGGAACGGTTGACTGCGTTGAAAGAGGCATGGGCAATGCTCCCCCGTAACGGTCTGTTGGCGGTTGTGGAAACGCCGAACCGCCTCTGGTATTTTGACAGTCACACTTCGTTATTGCCGTTTTTTAACTGGTTGCCAAACGAACTTGCGTTCACGTACTCCAGATTGAGTCCAAGGGAGAGTTTTCGCGAATTGTTCCGCGATTACAATACAGTCTCTAAGGAACGCTTTCTACGATGGGGCAGGGGAGTGAGTTTCCATGAATTTGACCTGGCCATAGGTCCAGCAAAAGACTTGCATGTGATTAGTAGCCTATCGACGTTCCAAGGACTGAGGTACAAGTTGAAGAAAATGAAGCTGGAGCGAAGGTTCCGCACCATATTGACGAGCATTTATCCCAGTATCCATGAGGGCTTTTGTGACGATCACCTCAACCTCATCATTCAAAAACAATGAAAGGAATCTTTCCGACTTTGGCCGTGGGCATCCAACACTTACCACAAATGGCCACAACTAAACCCAAACGTCTCTTCCTCTCCCCTCCGCACCTGGACGGAGACGAACTTGAACTAGTCCGCGAGGCCTTCGCCAGCAACTACATCGCGCCCATTGGCCCGATGGTGGATGCCTTCGAGAAGGAGTTCGCTGCCTACATTGGCATTCCCCACCGCCTCGCCCTCGCCAGTGGCACCGCCGCCATCCCCTTTGCTCTGCGCGAGCTCGGCGTTGGCCCCGGTGATAAAGTCCGGGCCTCCACCAACACCTTGATCGGCAGCGTCAGCCCGGTGACTTTTCAGGGCGCTTCCCTCGTATTTATTGTTTCGGGCCAAGCCTCCTGGAACCGGCCGGGGCACCTTTCCGGAGAAGGCTGCAAACTATCGCAACGATCCGACCGGGGCTGACAGCGCAAAAACTTCGACAATATTCCATTAACAGGTCTCCTGCCTCTGGTATGGCATTCGCCGCGAATCCATGCGTCCCAAAACCAATGCTCTCCCTGACCCGCGCAGCGATAATAGTCGGCGACGGAGCCAAATGCAAATTCCCATGAGTATCAGTATCCTTATCAGTCGGTTTTTGAAACGGTCTCTCCAGCAGTCCACCCGCTGGTGGCTGCCGCAGGGATTGTCCGCGCAACTCGTGCGCCTCGGCTATCTCTCGCAACTGTCCGATTGGCTGAAGAAGAATCCCTGCGCGCCTCTGTTCCAGACACCGACAGAATTCTGGAAATATCTGGTTGCGAGCGAGCATCTCAACGGCCCGATCCTCTACTTGGAAATGGGGGTTGCACAAGGCGGCAACCTCCGCTGGTGGACAAACGCAATCACCGATCCCAAGGCGCGGTTTGTCGGCTTCGACACCTTTCTGGGCTTGCCGGAGGACTATGGGCGGGCCCGGGCGGGGACTTTTAGCAATAATGGCCAACCTCCCGACATCCGCGACCCGCGTTGCAATTTCGAAGTCGGTTTCTTTCAGCAGACGGTGCCCGGCTTGCTGAAGCAAGCCCCGCTGCACCGCCGCCTGGTGATTTACCTGGACGCGGACCTCTACAGTTCGACGCTCTATGTGCTGACGTCTTTTGCGCCGCATCTCAAGGCCGGTGACCTCCTGGTGCTCGACGATTTTGCCAGCGTGAGATCGCCCACGTGCGTGTTTCGGGCGCTGATGGATTTTCGCGCGGCCTATGGCGTGCGTTACACGCCTCTGGCCTCCTCCAGCCCCCATGCCCTAGTGGCGCTGCGCGTTGATGCGGTTGCGGGGTGGGGAAAAGGTCCATTTACGGCACCCTGACGTGAGCAACCCACCGTTGCAACATGCCTTATCGGTCGATGTTGAGGATTGGAACAATCTGGTAGTTTTCCACCTGGGCGGCCGATTACTGCCGCCAACCCAAGCGGTGGTTGGAAACACGGAGATCTTGCTCGACCTGGTGCTCGAGCACGAGGCGCGGGCTACGTGGTTTATGCTGGGAGAAGTTGCTGAAGCTTTCCCGGGTCTTGTGCGCAAGCTGGCAGACGCTGGTCAAGAGGTTGGCGTTCATGGTTTTCATCATGAGTACGTTTCATCTCTGTCGGAGAAAACCTTTCGCGACTCAATTCGACGTGCAAAACACACCATCGAACAGGCAGCGGGTATGGCCGTTCTAGGGCACCGTGCTCCTGCCTTTAGCATTACCAACCAAGTGCCTTGGGCGTTTGATGTGCTGGCCGAACTCGGTTTTAGTTACGACAGCAGCGTGTTTCCGGCTAGAACACGAAGATATGGCGACAATAGCGCGCCTTTGCGACCATACCAGATTCAGACCTGCCACGGGGAACTGACCGAAGTGCCCCTTTCCGTTGTCAAACTCGGGCCCTGGAGACTTCCCTGCTGTGGCGGAGGATACCTCCGTCATTTTCCTCTCGCCTACAATCTCTGGGCCCTGCACCGGATCGAGCGCGAGCAGCGTCCCGTTGTGGTGTACCTGCACCCCCACGAGCTTGACTTATCTCTCGACCGGGACTATCTCAGCCGTCACCTTGGGGCAAAGAAGCTTGCTGAAATACGGTGGAAGGTGTACGCGCAATATCGTAACAGGGGAAAGACCATCAGCCGGCTGCGATGTCTCCTAAGCAGGCGGCGCTTCGAAGGCATAGCTCGTGTTTGTGGTCTGGAACGCCCTGCGAGGCTGCCCGGTTGTTCGAGGATATGAACGAGTCAATCGAGAATTCTGTTCAAGGGCAACCAAGGCGCCCGAGGGTGAAAATCGCGCTTCAAACCACGGTGGCTGGATCACTGCATACCTTTTTCAGAGGCCAGTTAACGTGGCTGAAAAACCATGACTTCGAGGTCCACACCGTCAGCGCGCCTGGCGAGGAGTTAAAGTGGGTCGCGGAGGCCGAACAAGTCAGCATGCACGCCGTGCCCATGACTCGCAGCTTCTCGCCCTTCAGAGATCCGCTGGCCTTGTGGCGCCTGGTCCGTTTGTATCACAAATCTCGATTTACTGTGGTTCACAGTTTCACGCCGAAGGGCGGCTTGCTTGGGATGCTGGCCGCGGTCGCGGCGGGTTGTCCCGTTCGCCTTTTTACGCTCTGGGGGATGGCTCCTACGGCGATCAACACCCGCACTCGTTTGAGAGTTTGGGCCAACAAGGTATCTTGCGCCCTGGCACACAAGGTTTTCATCGAGTGCCCCTCGACTGCTGAGTTGGCCGTGGCCAGTCGCCTCTGCCCTCGTGAGAAGGTATGTGTGGTGCCCGCCTGGAGCACCTGCTCCCTCAACGGGAAAATGACCGACCTTTCGGACCTGCCCCAAACTCGTGCAGCAGCCCGGACCGATTGGAACCTGCCGTCGCAGGCTGTGGTCATAGGCTTTGTCGGGCGCGTGGTCCGCGACAAGGGCGTGCATGAGCTGATCGAGGCATTTGAAAAGCTGGCCTCCGAATTCCCCAACCTCCATCTGCTCATCGTTGGCGTGCGGGAAGTTGAGGACCCAGTGGGCGAGAACATCTTGCGCCGGATTGATCACCACGAACGTATCCGCTGCACCGGCTTCCAGAAAGACGTGCGGCGCCTTTTGAGTGCTATGGACATCCTCGTTCACCCCTCCTATCGGGAGGGCCTGCCCACCGCGCCATTGGAAGCCGCCGCCAGGGGATTGCCGGTCGTTGCCACTCGCATCCCGGGTTGCGTTGATGCGGTGCAAGATGGGCGCTCTGGACTCTTGGTTCCACCCCAGGATTCAGAGGCGCTGGCTGAGGCAATTCGCTACTACCTGAAGAATCCGGACGTTCGCCAGCAGCATGGACGTAACGGACGGGAGTGGATTCTCCAGAAATATGACCGGCAGGCCGCGTGGACAGCCCTGCTCAACGAGTATCAGAAACTTCTAGCCGAGCGGGGCATATTCCCACTTCCAGCTCGAGATGGGGAGGCTCAGAGGTGACATCAGGTTTCCATTCTGATGCTTTCGCCAGCCCCCGGCTGTCCCAACAGCAATCGCCTCTCCCGCCAGCGGGGCGTGGCGTCCATGTGCTGGGGGCCGGGGGCCATGCCAAGGTGGTCATCAGCACGCTTCGCGCTCTTGGCATAGAGGTGACGGGTTTGTATGACGACGATCCAACGAAGCAGGGCTCGACCTGCGCGGGCGTGCCAGTTCTCGGCTCCATCAGCAGCCTTACCTCAGACATGGTGAGTGAGTCCGTGCTCGCCATCGGTGACAATGCAGCGCGCCAGAAACTCGCCCGGCGCATGTCCTGGGCTCACTGGTTGACGGTTGTGCATCCAAAAGCAT
>JBEKJO010000156.1:0-13512 GCA_050011195.1 Verrucomicrobiota bacterium
GGGTTGCCGGGCGCGGGGGGTGCAGTCCCCGGTGCGCAGCGGGCCCGGTGGCGTTCCAGTGTCTCAGATTGAGCGTGTTTCCTGTCGCGGAAACAGGAATTGAGACGCTTAACCTCTCTTCACTCTCGCATAAAACGCTTCGCGGCGGGTGTTGGCTCCACCTGACTTCAGCCACGGCGCGGCTTTTTCGCCGCTCCAGATTGCCTTCAGCGGCTGGCGCTCGCGCACCAGGGCCGCCCGGGCGCCGTTGACCATGACTTCCGCCGCGAGGCAGCGCGTGTTGTAGTTCGAGGCCATGACGAAGCCGTACGCGCCCGCGCTCATCAAGGCCAGATAATCCCCCTGCGCCGCTTTGGGCAGGGGCCGGTCCTGGCAGAAGAAATCGCCCGATTCGCAGATCGGGCCCACGACATCGGAACTGACCAGCGCGCCCCGTTTCCGGGTGACCGGCACGATCTCGTGGTAGGCCTCGTAAAAGGCCGGACGGATAAGGTCGTTCATCGCCGCATCGACGATGAGGAAATTCTTCCGGCCCGTGCGCTTCACGTATTCGACGCGCGTGACCAGGATCCCCGCGCTGCCGGAAATAAACCGCCCCGGCTCGATTAGAATCCGCAGGCCGAGCGGCTTGAGCAAGGGCAGCAGCCGCGCCACGTATTTCTGCGGCGTGATAATGCGCCTCGCTGCGGCTGACTTCCACCACGCGGCGGCCCCACTGGCCAGTGCCGGCTTATAGACGATGCCCAGCCCGCCGCCGAGGCTGAAGAATTCCAGCCCGTGCCGCTGCTTGAGGCGCGTCACCAGCGGCAGCACTTTGCGCACGGCCTGCTCGAACGGGCTCACCTCGGTAATCTGCGAGCCGATGTGCATCTGAAGTCCCCGCAGGCGCAGGTGCTTGAGTTTGCCGGCCCGCGCATAGACACCCTCGATCTGCTCCAAGGCGATGCCGAATTTGTTCTCGTAGGTGCCGGTGGTCATCTTCTTGTGCGTGTGCGCTTCCACGTCCGGGTTCACGCGCACCGCCACGGGCGCGGTTTTGTTCAGGCGCGCCGCGACGCGGCTGATGCGCTCCAACTCCGGCTCGCTTTCGGCGTTGAAGGAATAAATCCCTTGCCGGAGGGCGAACTCAATCTCGCTCTCCGTCTTGCCCACGCCGGCGAAGGCGCATAGGCGCGGGTCGCCGCCGGCAGCCATCACTCGCTGCAACTCGCCCCCGCTGACGATGTCGAACCCGCTGCCGAGCCGGGCCAGCACCCGCAGCACGGACTGGTTGGAGTTTGACTTGACGGCGAAGCAGACCATGTGTTCCACGCCGGCCAGGGCCCGGTCCAGGTCCTGAAAGTGATCAGTCAGCGTGTGTTGCGAATAGACGTAAAGGGGGGTGCCGAACCTCTTCACGAGGGCCTCGACGCGGACCTTCTCACAGCAAAGTTTGTTGCCGGCGTAATGAAAGTCATGCATGGGACGGGAGTCTAAGCTTCAAGCGGCAAAGGGCAACTGGAGAGTGCGGCGAGCGTAATCCCGGCTTCCGCACAGCCCATTGAAAAGCTCGCCGGATTTCCCAATCTGGCGGTCAGGGCAGGATGAGTTACGGCTCAGCCAGAACTTTGGCGCGCTGCTGGTGATATTCCTCGGGGCTAATCTCCTCCGCCTTGTACTTCCGCAACAGCTCCTGCAGGCGCTGCTCCTTGTCCGCTGAGATGGCCGGGGCCGGGCCTTGGAGCGGTGGGAACGCTTGCGCACCTTTGGCGCGCGAGGGTTTTCGCAGGGACGGTTGGGCTGTCGGCGCGGCGGCGCCAGTCGCAGCGGGCGGCTGAGCTTCCACCTCTTTCATCTTTTGCTCCAGAGCCTCGCGGGCTTTGGCGATGGATTCCGCGTCCGCCGGCGGCGGCGCAAGCAACACGGGTTTGGTGGTCGCTTGGACGGTAGGCGCGGGCGCGGGTGCCGGGGCCGGTTGCGCTACGGGCTGGGAAGGCTGGGTCGGCGGCGTGGGTATGGGCGCCGGTTGCGTCACAACAGGCTGGGGCTGGACGGCGGGCGCGGGTGCCGGGCGCACTGCGGTGGGCGACGGTTGAGCCGGCGGCGCGGGTATGGGTGCCGGTTGCGTCACAACAGGCTGGGGCTGAACTGCGGGTGCGGGCGCAGGCATCGGCTGCGCTACGGGCGGCACGGGCTGGGCCGCAGGCACAGATGTGGTTGC
This sequence comes from Verrucomicrobiota bacterium, assembly GCA_050011195.1. Classification (GTDB taxonomy): domain Bacteria; phylum Verrucomicrobiota; class Verrucomicrobiia; order Limisphaerales; family UBA8199; genus PALSA-1440. The sequence continues at coordinate 2,201 of JBEKJO010000156.1, forward strand.
CGGTAGCCCTTCCAGTTCGTTCATCTTCTGACGCAACGCTTCGCGGGCTTTGGCGATGGATTCCGCGTCCACCGGCGGCGGCGCAAGCAACGCAGACTTCGGGGTCGCCTGGGCGGCGGGTGCCGGTGCGGGCGCAGGTGCCGGGGCCGGTTGCGCTACGGGCTGCGAAGGCTGGGGTGCGGGCGGGGGCGTCCATTGGGCCGGCGGCGTGGGCCGCCCGGCGACCGGCGGCGTTGGGGCGGGAGCGGGTTTCGTCTTCGGTTGCGGGGCAGCCACGACGGGTTGCGGCGCGGGCGTCGCTGGCTGCGTTTGCAGGTCATTCATCTTTTGGCGCAAGGCCTCGCGCGCCTTGGCGATGCTCTCCGAGTCCGCCGGCGGCGGCGCGATGATCGCGGGTGCTGGCGCCGGCTGGGCGGCAGGCGCAGGCACAACTGCGGGCGGTTGGGCTGGGGGCGACGAAGATTTGGCTGCGGCGGGGGGCGTCCTTTGCGCCGGCGGTGTGGGCCGCCCGGCGGGCGGCGGCGTTGGCGCGGGAGCGGGTTTCGTCTTCGGTTGCGGGGCAGCCACGATGGGTTGCGGCGCGGGTGTCGCCGGCTGCATTTGCAACTCATTCATCTTTTGGCGCAAGGCCTCGCGCGCCTTGGCGATGCTTTCCGAGTCCGCCGGCGGCGGTGTAACGGTCGTCGGCGTCGGCGCTGGCTGGGCGGCAGGCGCAGGCACAGCCGCGGGCGCCGGAGCCGGGGCCGGCGCGGCTTTCTTCTCCGGTTGCGGGGCGGCGACCGCCGGTGTTGGCGCGGCCGCCGGCGGCTGAGTTTGCAGCTCGTTGAGTTTCTTCTCCAACGCCTCACGCAGCTTGGTTTGCGCTTCGGTGTCAGCCGCGCGAAGCGGCAGCAGGGCCACGCAATACGCCGCCGCGCATACGACCAGAAAGGATTTTGAGATCTGCATAACGGCCTTTTTACGGCAAAAGGGCGGCTGACGCAACAGCTTTCCCGGCTTTCCCGGCTGGAACCATTTTTTCCCAGGCCCGGGGCCAGGGATACAGCAGCACCGATCGCCACCTGAGCCGCCGGACCTCGCGCCGGCTGACTTTAATTCGCTGCTCCGGGTCGAGCGCGTTGCCCGCGCGCAGCAGCCTGAGAGTCTCCCGCCCGATCAGGATCGGCCACGCGCACGCCAGCCGCACGCGCACGCAGCCGCGCGGCAGCGCGTTTGTGTAAGCCCAGCCGGCCGACAGGTCGGCTTCGGCCCGGTCGAGATACCCGTGGTAGAGCGGGCGCAACTGCGGCTCATTGGCGGGCTGTAGCAGGTCTCCGGGTTTCAAACCCAAATCCGCCAGCCGCTCGACCGGCAAATAACAGCGGCCCTGGCGCAAGTCCGCCGCCAGGTCACGGAGTATGTTCACCAGTTGCAGCCCTTGGCCGAACCGCACCCCATTGGCCAGCAGGAAGGCGTCATCCAGTGGCGCGCTGGCGAAGAGGTGCGCGCGGCACATCTTGGTCCAGAACTCCCCCACGCAGCCGGCCACGCGATAGGTGTAATCATCCAGCTCCTCATCCGTGCGCAGCGCCACAAGCGACCCCGCTGACGCGCCGGCGAAACGGCGCAAGTCCAGTTCCTGTCCACTGGTGATCGTGTCGAGCGCCTCGCGCACAAGCTGCCCGTCCGCCGGCGGCAGGCGCCGCAGCAGCGCCAGGCTCGCCTCGCACTTCTCCAGCAGGACCCCTTCGGCGCGCGAACCCTGCCGCCGCGCCAATGCGCCGAAGTCCAGCGGCGTGTCGCCCTGACCCTGAATCCGCGCGCGCAGTTGTCGCAAGGCCTCGAGCCGCTGCTCCGGCGCCACCAGTTCGGTGTCGGCAATGGTGTCCGTCGTGCGCGCCAGCAAATACGCCAGGCCAATGGGCGAACGAATCTTCGCCGGCAGCACGCGCAACGTGAGATAGAACGAGCGCGAAACCTCCTTCAGCAAACCGGCCAATAGTTCTTCGGATGCTTGCGCCATGCGTTCTGCGCCAATGAGGCCCCGTTCCGCCGCCGCTAACCATTACGGCGGCGCTCCGTTCAGCCCGACAATTTCTTCCACCTCGCCAGTTGCTTCCTGACTTCCTTCGTCCCGGGCGCTCCGGTGGCCTGGCGCCGCGCCAGGGCCTGCGTCAGGTCGAACACTCCAAGCGCGTCCGCCCCGAGCTTCTTCTCGACCGACCGCAGTTCGGCGAGCGTCAAGCGGTTCAGCGGCTTGCGCAACTGTTCGGCCAGCGCCACCAGCGCGCCCACCGCGTGGTGCGCCTGCCGGAACGGCAAGCCCTTGCGGACGAGGTAGTCCGCCAGGTCGGTCGCCAGCAGCGCCGGATCGCTCGCCGCCGCCCGGCACGCCGCCCGGTTTGCCTGGGTGTGCTCGAGCATCGCGGCGCAGATGCGCACCGCCGCGCGCACGGTATCCGCCGTGTCGAACAACCGCTCCTTGTCCTCCTGCAGGTCGCGATTGTAAGTCATCGGCAGGCCCTTCAGCAGCGTCAGCAGCGCAACCAGGTTGCCGATCAACCGGCTGCTCTTGCCGCGGATCAGCTCCGCCACGTCGGGATTCTTCTTCTGCGGCATCAGCGACGAGCCAGTGGTGTAGGCATCGGCGATTCGGATGAAATTGAATTCGCTGCTCGACCACAAAATCAGATCTTCCGCCAGCCGCGAGAGGTGCACCCCGAGCAGCGCCGCGCTGCCGCAGAACTCCACCGCGAAATCCCGATCGCTCACCGCGTCCATCGAGTTTTGCGTCAGTTGTGGCCGGCCCCGCTCATCCACGAAACCGAGCAATTCCGCCACCAACGCGCGGTCCAGCGGCAGGGTTGAGCCCGCCAACGCGCCGCTGCCCAGCGGGCAGACGTTCACCCGCGCCAGGCATTCCTGCAAGCGCTGGCAGTCGCGTGCCAGCATCTCCACGTAGGCCAACAGATGATGCGCCAGATAAACCGGTTGCGCCCGCTGCAAATGCGTGTAGCCCGGGATCACAACTTCGCTTTCTCTCTCGCCCAACCTCACCAGCGCCCGTTGCAGCAGGCGAATCTCCCCTTGCAGCCCCGCGATCTGCTCGCGCAGCCAAAGCCGCATATCCAGCGCCACCTGGTCGTTGCGTGAGCGGCCCGTATGCAGCTTGGCGCCCGCCGGCGCCCGGCGCGTCAAAGCCGCCTCGAGGTTCATGTGCACATCCTCCAACTCCGCCTGCCAGCGGAATCTCCCCGCCTGGATTTCTTTCGCGATGGCTTCCAGCCCCTGCATAATCGCCCGCAGCTCGCCCCGCGTCAGGACGCCGGCTTCCCGGAGCATCGTCGCCTGGGCCATCGACCCCGCAATGTCCTGCCGCCACAGCCGCCGGTCGAACGAAATGGATTGCGTGAACTGCGCCACGGCTGCCGCCGGCCCGCCGGCAAACCGTCCGCTCCGAGAGACAGGTGAGGTCTTTTTCATGCGCTTCGCTCCCGTCGAATGTGCGACGGTTCGCCCCGAAAGTCACTGCTAAAAAAGAATTGTCCTCCCCTGCCGCCTATGGAATCGTTGCCCGCGAAGCGATGAGCGAATTCAAATTTGCCTGTCCCGTCTGCGGCCAGCATATCACCGCCGACTCCAGCACGAGCGGCGGCCAGATCGAATGCCCCACTTGCTTCCAAAAGATTTTCGTGCCCCAGGCGCCCGCGACTGCTGACTCGAAGTTTATTCTGTCGGCGGCCCAGGTCGGCAAACCCCGCCCCGCCTCCGACGCCGCCGCCTCGCAATTGGGCCCCCTGCAAACCTCCTCCCCCCGCTCCTCCCTTCCCGCGGTGATTGCCTTGCTCGTCCTGCTGTGCGCTGCCGGTGCGGCCCTTTACGTCTTCCGCGACCGGGTTCTCAAATTCGCCCGGCTGCGGCCGCCGACCGGCACAACCGCGCTCCTGCCGCCGCCAACCGCCCCGGTCGTCCTCAACACCAATTATCCCGTCCCGACCAACATCACCTGGACGTTGGACCTGGCGAATGCGGTCTTTCCGGATACGACCGCCGCCGGCAGCGTTCACGGCAGCGGGTTCCTTTGCGAGAAAGCCATTTTGCGGGGAGGGCTTTTGTCGCTCAGCCAGGGCAAAACCTGGCCGTGGGACCTGGGCATCTCCCTTAGCCTCGCCGCGCGCCAGGGCGAGGAGTTGAGCGGCAAGACCGTCGAGATCGCCCCGGATCAGCCGAGCGCCCCGCGCGTCGTCTTGCGCTGGAAGGACGATCAGCACCAACCCGCCACCGAAACCGTCCGCAACGGTTACGCCTTGAAGGTCATGTTTGGCCAGGCCACCAACGCGCATATCCCCGGCAGAATCTACCTCTGCCTGCCCGACCCGGCCCGGAGTTTTGTGGCCGGCGCGTTCGATGCCGAAATCAGAAAGCCATCCCCGCCCAAAGCCAGCCCGCCCAAAGCGCCCCAGGCCAAACCCGCCCCGCCCAAGCCACCCGTGCCCGAGGGTTGATCCCCTGCACTGCAATAGTCGAACTTGTTCGCAGGGTTGCAGCTTGAATTGTCTTTGCTGCGCCTTTGCGTGAGGTTCAAGCGCCCTTCTTCGAGCAAGCCCCCAGCTTCCTGAATTCCTCGCACGTCGCCGTGATTTGCAGCCGGTGTGCTTTCACCGAAAAGCCCAGCCGGCAGCTGATCTCGTTCTCAAGCTGCTCGATCTTCGCGCTCTCAAACTCCACGATCTTCCCGCAGTCCTGACAGATGATGTGGTTGTGGTGGGGATGCGCCGCGTAGTTCGGATCATAAAACTTGTGGTCCTTCCCGAAGTCCATCTCCCGCACCAGCCCGCTCTCCGTCAACAGCGGCAGCGTGCGATACACCGTCGCGCGCGAAACCGACTTGTCCCGCCGCTGCGCCCACTCCAGCAATTCCTCCGCCGTGAAATGCTTCTCGGTGCTGAACACCGTCTCGATGATCGCCCGCCGCGGCCCCGTCAAACGCAGATGCTTCCGCGCCAGAAAATCCAGGAACCGCTCCCGGGCGCATCTGTTGTCCGCATCTGCCATGCCTCCAGTCTAAAACCGCCCGCCCGCCCAAGTCAACGCCCAGCTTCTAAACCCCCTTCGCGGGAGGGCGAGCGTCCCCGCGAGCCCAAACATCCTTGCCCCCCGCAGCATCCACCATCCAACCCATATAACTTTATTTAATTTTCCTCTTGCACGCCTTCCTTAGAAGCAGTAAGATGCCTACTCGGAAAAAGAGCTGACCAGCCTCTCTCCCGGGATTCAGATTGTGCTATGAAAATGCGTTTCAAAGTGCTGCTGCCGCTGCTGCTGCTGTTGGCGCTGCCCGCCACGGTGCAAGCCCAGGGCACGGTTTACCTGTCCAATCTTGCTGCAGCTTCCGCGGGTGGTTTAGGCGTCGGCCTGGGTGAGCAACTGGCGCAACCGTTTGAAACAGGCTCAGCACCGTTAGGATATAACCTCACTTCTATCCAAGTGGGGATGCTGGCGACGAATGGGCCGGGGATTCCGACGGGTTTTGGTATTTCGCTCTGCGCGGACAATGGCGGAGTCCCGGGAAGTAACTTGGGCAGTCTGAGCGGGTCAGACAATCCGGGCATTGGCGGCATCTACACCTACGCAGCCTCCGACATTACGTTGACTCCTTCCACAGCGTATTGGGTTGTAGCAAGTGCATCGCAATCCGGCGGCTTTTTCTGGTGGAGCATTGCAAGTTCCACCGAATACACCTTCACCGACGGATGGAGCACCAGGACTGAGTCGCCTTACGGGTTAATTCTCATTCAAGGAGATCCGCCCACCGGGATCGGGCTCGGTCCCCTGCAATTTGCCGTAGAGGCGACGCCCGTACCTGAGCCTGGAGTCTGCTCGTTGTCTGCCTTGGGGCTGGCGGTAATTCTGCTATGGCGGCGGCGATAAATTGCAATGACAACGCATCACGCACCGCGCACCACACCTAATCACAAATCGCAAATACGGCATAAGCCCCTGCCGCGCAAACCCATGTTGTGGCATCCAGATTGCCGGTGGTCATCAGGGCCTGATTTCCTGATTTCCTAATCAACCTTCGGACTTCGCCCTCCGACTTCAGGCTTGCCCAGCCCTGTCTTTGTTGCCATCCTTCCGGCGGTTGAGCGCAGCTCGTGGCGCGCTTGGCCGAGCCGTGAGGGTTTTGATATGAGTTACACCGAACAATATCTCCAGTCCGAGATGGCCGCCCAGGGCCTCGAGGTCAGTGTCCTCGTCAACTGCCTCGTCCAGGACGCCATCCGCCTCGGCGCCAGCGACCTTCACATCGAGCCTTGGGAAACTGCCATCTCCGTCCGCGCCCGGGTCAACGGTGTGCTCACCGAGGTCGCCCATTTGCCCCTCGACCTCATGGACAAAATCTCCATGCGTTTCAAGGTCATGTCGAACCTCGTCACCTACCAGGCGGGCACCCCCCAGGACGGCACTGCCGTCGGCGGCCCGGAACTCGACGGCGTCCAACTGCGCGTCTCGATCTTCCCCACCACTCGCGGCGAGAAGATTGTCGTGCGGCTCTTCGATCCCCGCGACCGCCGCTTCGACCTGAGCACCCTCGGCTTTGAGGATTCGACGCTCCAAGGGCTGCTGCGCGTGCTCAAGCGCACCAGCGGCTTGCTCCTGTTCACCGGCCCGACCGGCTCCGGCAAGACCAGCACCATGTATTCGTCGCTCTGCTACATCATGCAGCGGGACGGCACCAGCGTCAGCATCAGCACCGTCGAGGACCCGGTCGAGTTCAACCTCCCCATGGTCAGCCAGACGCAGATCAACCCCGCGCAGGAGTTCACCTACGCCATTGCCTTGCGCAGCATCATGCGGCAGGACCCGCAGGTCGTCATGGTCGGCGAGATTCGCGACCCGGAAACCGCCTCCATTGCCGTGCAGGCCGGTCTGACCGGCCATCTGGTCCTCAGCACCATCCATTGCGGGGTGTCGGCGGGCGCCTTCACCCGGCTCATCAACATGGAGATTGAGCCTTTTATGCTGGCCTCGAGCATTCTCGGCGTGATGGGGCTGCGGCTGGTTCGCTCGATCTGCCCGAATTGCGCCCAGCCCTGCGAGCCGGCGCCGAGCCAGCTCAAGGTCGTGCCGGAGGCGCTCGTTGCCCAGGCCCAATTCCGCCGGGGCGCTGGCTGCGATCAGTGCCACGGGACCGGTTACGCTGGCCGTGTGCCCGTCAGCGAACTGCTGGTCGTCAACGAGCCGTTCCGCGAAGCCGTGCTCAAGAAAATGCCTACTTCCGCCCTCGAGGAAATCGCCATCCAGCAAGGCATGCGCACCCTCTGGCAGAACGGGCTTGCCCGCGCCCTCACCGGCCAGACCACGCTCGAAGAGACCATCCGCGTCCTGGCCGCCGACATGATGTGAAAGTGAAGAATCGGCCTTGCCGGAAGCCAGGCATTACGGCATCTCAGTTCAATACCCCACCGCCCTCAACTGCCGGTCGAAGTCGGCGGGCAGATCGGCAAAAGCGACTTGGCGCTATCCCGTGCGGCAAAGCGCAGCATCTTCCGCAGCAGCCGCTTGGCCTTTTTCTTCAACGGCAGCCAGCCCGTCGGCAAGTCGTCCCGGGCGTAGGATCCGTCGTCAGAAAGACTATCACCGAACCGCGCGCCATCCGTTGGGTCAGGTCCCGGAACACCGCCGCCGAGGGCCTGTGCGCACGGCAGGACGCTCAAGATTAATAGTTTGACCGGAGACCCGGCTTCTGATACGCATGTGGTGCTTTTCAGAAAGGCATAAGTTATGCAATCTCGCCTTTATCCACTGGCTGCGGCCCTCCTCATGCTTTGCGTCATCAACACGCCGGCCACGGTGTTTTACGTGGATTTGAACTGCCCAAACCCCACGCCGCCTTACACGAACTGGGCGACGGCGGCGACGAACATTCAGGCCGCCATTGATGCCTCAACGAACGCTGATCTAATTCTTGTGACGAATGGCGTTTACCAAGGCGGAGTGGTGGCAACCAACGCGATAATGATCCAAAGTGTCAACGGCGCGGGCGCGACAGGGATTAATGGCAATCACACGGCGAGTTGCGCTAATTTGGCGGACGGTGCCGCATTGATTGGTTTTACATTGACCAACGGATTGGCCTGGAACGGCGGTGGAGTGTGTTGTGCATCCACCAATGTGTTTGTAGCATGCTGCTTGCTAGTCAGCAATTCGGCGTCTGGAAACTATGGTGGAGGAGCATTCTATGGCACGCTGAGTAATTGCACGCTGATTTATAATACTTGTCGGTCATATAATGGCCTTGGGTGGGGCGGCGGGGCCGGTTTGTCTGTATTGAATAACAGCGTAATCTCTGGCAATACAGCCGGCTTTGGAGGCGGTGCCGCTGAATGCACTTTGAATAATTGTGTTTTACGGGGCAATCAAGCCACAGCCGGCGGCGGTGGTTCCGGTTCTGCTTTGAACAATTGCCTGGTCGTCAATAACACGGCCTATTATGATTCTTTGATCGGGTCATGCCCTTCAGGTGGCGGGCTTTTTGGCGGTTCTGCGACCAACTGCACGGTTGTCGGCAACACCGTCTCTCTATACCCTAACTTCATCCTGCCCACTGGTGGTGGCGCTTATGGGGGAACACTGAACAATTGCATTATTTACGGAAACATATTCGGAGCAGGTGCTCCCGATAATTATGCCCCGGGAACATTCAACAACTGTTGCACCACCCCGCTTCCCGCCAGTGGCGCGAACAATTTCACGACCGCGCCGCTCTTCGTAAATCAGAACGGTGGAGATTATCATCTTCAATCCAGCTCTCCCTGCATCAACGCTGGTAATAATGCTTACGTTTCCATCACCAATGATCTCGACGGCAACCCGCGCATCAGGGGCGGCACGGTGGACATCGGAGCCTACGAATTCCAAAATCCGGCTTCGGTCATTTCTTATGCTTGGCTCCAACAATACGGCCTGCCCACCAACGGCTCGGCGGACTATGCCGATCCCGACCACGACGGCCTGAATAACTGGCAGGAGTGGATTGCGGGCACTAATCCCACAAATAGCGCCTCGACCCTAAAGATGTTGAGCGCGGTGTTCACCAACAGCACGGTGGGCGTCACGGTCACTTGGCAAAGCGTCAGCAGCCGGACCTACTTCCTCCAACGCGCCACCAATCTGCTCCTGCGACCGGCCTTTTCAGTGCTGCAAAGCAACATCGTCGGCCAGGCCGGCACCACCAGTTTCACGGACTCCAGCGCCGCGAACGGCGGCCCGTATTTCTACCGCGTCGGAGTGCAGTAAAGGCAAAAGTTCTGAGGCTCAGGCCGATTTCACGCCTCTCCAGAATCGGGCAGTCGGTCGGGAGTCCCGCGGCCAGCCAAAAACCCCTCGTCTCCTGCCGCCACCCGCGCTACGATTGCGGCGATGTCTGTGGCATATCATCAACTGCTTGACGGGGCGATTCAGCACCTGCAGGAACTCGAGGCGCGCGGCGTCCGCTTCGTTTCTCTCTCACCCGAAACCCTGGCCGCCCTGCGGCAACCCGGGCCGACCCTGCCTGCCACCAACGCCCCCGTCGCGCCCGCGCCCGCCCCCGCCCTGGTAGAGCGCGCTGTCCCCAGCGCGCCGTGGGCAACCCTCATCACCCCCAAGCCGGCCACACCAGGCCCCCCGCTGGAACAGGCGCTCTCCTTGCCCTTGCCCGGCGAAACACCAGTTCCCGCCCCGGCGCCCGCGCTCAGCCCGGAAGCCCGGGCCGTCGCATTCGCCGAACTGCGGCAGCGGGTCATGGCCTGTGTGAAATGCCCGCATCTGGCCTCGTCGCGCAAGAACGTCGTGTTTGGCGTGGGCAGCCTCGAGGCGGAACTGATGTTCATTGGGGAAGCGCCCGGGGCCGATGAAGACAACCAGGGCGAGCCATTCGTGGGCAAGGCCGGCCAGTTGCTGACCAGAATTATCCAGGCCATGGGGCTGACCCGCGACACGGTCTATATCGGAAACATTTTGAAGTGCCGCCCCGACACCCCCGGCCAGCCGTCGGGCAATCGCAAGCCGACCCCGGAGGAGATGAAAACCTGCATTCCTTACCTCCACGAGCAAATTGACCTGATCCGGCCCAAGGTGATCGTCGCCCTGGGCGGAACCGCCGTGGAAGGCTTGCTGGGCAAGACCCTCGGCATCACCAAACTGCGCGGCCAGTGGCGCACCTATCGCGGCATCCCGCTCATGCCCACCTACCACCCCGCCTACCTGCTGCGCAACCAGGCCCGGAGTGAAAAACGCCGGGTGTGGGAGGACATGTTGCAAGTGATGGAGAAGCTCGGCCTGCCGATCAGCCAGAAGCAGCGCCATTATTTCCTCACAGGCGCCTGAAGCTGCCTCGCCTCCCTGAATTTGCGGGCTCCCAGCTTGGAGGCGCGGGAGCGCGGATTGTGCGGGTGGTTTTCAGGAACCGGCAATGGCTTTCCAGTTGTTCAGCGCCTGGGAGTATTTGGCCTTTCGGTCAAGGGCCTGGTAGCGGAGAACGAGGCTGTTCACACGGGCGAGGTCTTTTGTGCGGAAGACGTAGGAGCAGGTTTCTGTGGGGGTCCTGAGCAGGAAGACCGCGACTGGGGGGTTCTGGCCCTGGAGACGGCTGATATTGATCCGGTGGAGGCCGAACGCGTTCTCGCGGACGGAGCCGTCGGGAAAAACGATGCGGACGGACATGGGCCGGCCTGCGGGTGTCAGCAGGACGGGCCGCTTACCCGTGCAAACCCTCAGGGCGAGGCGCAGGCCGCTGGCGAGGCAGCGCTTGATGATGTACTTGAGAAAGCGGGGTGCGGGGCCGGACCGGAACTCTTGCCTGTGGGAGAGGAATCGGATTGCCTGGGTGGTGGATAGGGTGCGGGGTTGGCGGCTCTGCTTTAGCCTGGCCTTTCTTGCTGCGACCCGCCGCTTGTACTGGCCCGCGCCGATGAGGACGCATAGATCCTGGCGGACGCACTCGCGCGTGACGGATATGCGCCGCGCGGCGTGCTGAAGCGTCCAAGAGCCGTTGAAAATATTCTTTGCCGCGTTGGCGATTCCGCCAAGGGGAGCATATTTGGCAAAGCGGCGTCGGCTGGCTGTGTTTCTCATTTGACTATGGTATAGCGCCTTGGCCGCCGCAGTCAAGTGGGCGCGCGCGGCTCTAGCCCGGAATTCTCATACCTCGCACAAACCGCCGATAGGGTGTAGCCGCCGACGGCCGTCGAATGGCGCTTAGATAAGGCCTAGAACCCTCTTTCCCAGGCGTTTACGGCGAGGCGGATGGGGTAGAGTGGCAAAGAGCACTTGGCGTGAGAGGCGTTGCA
>JBEKJO010000157.1:0-13463 GCA_050011195.1 Verrucomicrobiota bacterium
CTATACTGGAACAACTCCGGATATGTCGGCATCGGCAACACCAGTCCGGGATATTTGCTGGTGGTGGGCACGGGCGGTGCGTATTGCAATGGCACAACCTGGGTGAATGGGTCGGACCGCAACTCCAAGGAAGACTTCGCCGCCGTCAACCCGCGCGAGGTGCTGGCGAAAGTCTCGGCCCTGCCCATCACGGAATGGAAATACAAGGCGGAAGCCGACGGCAGCAAGCATCTCGGCCCGATGGCGCAGGATTTCCACGCGGCCTTCGGCCTGAACGGCCCGGACGACAAGCACATCGCCACGGTGGACGAGAGCGGCGTGGCGCTGGCGGCGATTCAGGGGTTGAACCAAAAGGTGGAAGAGAAGGACGCCGAGATTCAGGAATTGAAGCAGAGCGTGGCGGAGTTGAAGGCGATGGTGGAAAAGCTTGCCGGCAAGTAGGAGGCCAATATGAAATCACGAGCATGGAAAATGGAAGAGGGTAGGGCGGGCAGTCCCCTGCCCGCCGCGGATTGGCAGGATGACGGCGCGCACGGAGTGACGCGCCCTGCCTTGAACTTCTGGCTGCTTCTTTGCCTTTTGGTTTCGGTTCTCCGCCTTCCGGCGTTTGCCCAATCCTATTCCATTGACTGGTATAAAGTGGCCGGGGGCGGCGGGGCGAGCACCGGCGCGACCTACCAAGTCACCGGCACCATCGGCCAGCCGGATGCGAGCGGGGCGATGAGCGGGGGACAGTATTCGGTGACTGGCGGCTTCTGGAGTCTGATTGCGGTGGTGCAGACGGCGGGCCTGCCGAACTTGTCCATCGCGCATTCCGGCAACAGCGTCATCGTCTCGTGGCCGAACACGGCGAGTTGCACGATCCAGACCAACAACAGTCTCGCCGCCGTGTCAGGCTGGAACGCTTACGGGGGCACGGTGAACACCGCCAATGGCACCAACAGCATTTCGATCAGATCGGCGACGGGAACTCTGTTCTTCCGCTTGTCGCGCCCCTGACGCCGGAGGGAGAAGAATTTTAGCCACGGATTGAACACGGATGAAACACAGATGGAGAACGGACAGGCAGAACCCGGAACTTGGCCGCAGGGTGGTAACAGGAGTATCTTAAAATCCGTGTTTAATCCGTGTTCAATCCGTGGCTAAACGGCTCTTCCGCGTCTCTGCACCATTGCGTTTGCGTTTTTCAGGTTTATAGCGAAGCGAATCCGTGAAACGGATTGGGGTTGCCGCTGTCTAACCCCGGTGTATGATCGGCAGGCGGAAGCGGCTATGAAAGACCGGGAATTCAGGAAACTGAAGGCGGGAACGGCGCGGACATCCTTGGCGATGTTTGGCTTGCTGGGGCTGGCGTTGGCCGCCGTTGTGCCGGTCCGTGCCCAAGAGGCGGGGGCGACGAATGCGCTGTCCGGCCCGGTGGTGACGGCTTACCTCGACTATCAGGACGCGAATTACAGTCCCATGACGTGGGGAGTGAAGGTGGTCACGAGGTCTTCGGCTTTCAAGAAGGAGCCGGCGTTCAGCCGGGGCGAAGTGATCCGCGGCACGTTGCAGTTGGTCGGCGGGGCGAGCAACGAGGTGGCGTTTGCCTGGGATCGTGGCGCCCGCAAGCTCTACGTGGACCTGAATCGGAATCTGGACCTGACGGATGATCCGGGCGGGGTGTTTTCGTGCGCAAGCGGCTACGGGGACTGGTATCAGACTTTCACCAATATCCACTTACCTTTCAACGGGGCGACCGGTGGCCGCCAAATGCTGGTGGATCTAACTTTTTCCGACTACCAGGGGCTGTATTGCACCGCGTCGCTGCGGTCGTTCTGGCAGGGCAAGGTGACGTTGCAGGGGGAGGAATGGCAGGTGGGCCTGCTGGGGGCTCGGTCTGAGCAACAGGTCTCGGTCGAAGGCGGCAACCTGTTGCTGCGTCCCTGGTCGGCGCGAAACAAGCCGTTCAGCGTAAACGACGGATCGCTGGCGGCCTTTCCGTTCTCGCGGAAGCTGTTTTTTGGCAACCGGGCCTGCCAGTTGCAATGCACCAACGAAGTCCAGGGCGGCGCCGGAAAAGTGCGGATGCAGTTTGCGGAACAAGAGCCGAAGTTGGGAGAGTTGAAGATCATGGGTCAATTCGTGGAGCGGGTGACGCTGGAAGGGGGGCCTTACCTGGTCGTCCTCGACCAGCCGGGGGCGACGGTCAAAGTGCCGGTGGGCCGCTACAAAGAGGCGAAGGTATGCTTGAGGAGGGGCGACGTGACGGCGCATCTCGATGGGCCGTCGGAGACTGCGGTGGGACGGATTACGGTTGCCGAGAAAGCGCCCGCGGTGCTGACCGCGGGCGGACCACTGACGAATTCAGTGGCCATCGAGCGCCGGGGGAGGAACCTGACCATGAGCTACCGGTTGACCGGGGTGGGAGGGTTGTATCAAATGGTGGAACAGGACCGCTCGCATCCGCCGGAGTTTACAATCTATCAGGGCGACAAGAAGGTTGCGTCGGGCAAGTTCGAGTTTGGCTGAGGCAGCACGTGCTCGTACTCATGGCGAGTACCTCTTACGACGGCGGGCAAGCTGAAGGTGGTGCCCTACGCCGACTTGGGCGGGCTGGGATTGAAGCAAGGTGCGCCAGTCGTTTATGACTGGCTGATGCCAAGCCTGATGCCGGTAGTCCTGCCGTGGCTGGCGATCATGGCGCTGCTGTTGTTGAAGCCCAACCGGTGCGCCTCGGCCTGGTGGATTTGGGTGCCGTTGGGCTGTGTGGCCGGGGTGGCCTGTGTGCCGCAGTCGGCGTTGGACCTTCTGGAGTCCGCTCAATTCGAGGTCGTGCGGGAGTTGATCAGCGCTTTGGGATTCGGGCTGGCCGCGCTGTGGTTGCTCTCGAGCTACCTGGGGTGGAAGCATCGCATGCTGGCGTTCTTGGGAATGCTGCTGGCTCAGGGGGGATTCAGTATGCTGGCGTTCGCGGTCAGACAAGGCTGGGAAGACATGGGGCCTGAGACGCTGGTAATGGGGATTTCTCTGGCGGTGATCGTTTTGGTCATCTCCGTGGCGATGATCCTGGCCGGGCTGGCGTGCCGGGGCCGGTATGGCTGGCTGCGGCTGAGCCTGTGGCTGATCGCAGCACTGATGGTGTTTTGGCAGTTGGTAACCGGCCCGTTCTACGTCATCTCGCACGTCCCGGCGTTGGTGATATTCGGGATCGTGGCGGTGGCTGCCGGCCTCACGTTTGGCCTGCTGCTGCCGTTCCTCGTGCTGTCTTTTGTCAACGGCTTTTACCGCGAGCGGCTGAAGGGTTTGCTGCACTTGGGCGGCGCGCCGCCGCCGCCGGTGATTACGCCGCCAATGCCGGTCGTGGCTGCGGCGAGCGGAAGTTGAAGAAAGCCGAGAACCGAAACAAATACGGATGACCGGGGTTGGTAATGTCGGCGATGGGTTGAATAGAAGAGGGGTCAGGCCGGTCATAAGAATGTTGGTAAATATCGGGGCACATTGATAAAAAGGTATTGTCAGCGGTGCGCAGAGTGTGCGAGAAACACGTCGGAGTTAATCGAAAGGCCAGTTTTATGAAGCAAATCACGAGGATGATTAGATGGGCGGCCCTGGCCGTCATGGCGCTGGCAACAACGGCGTCGGCGCAGAAAGAGCAATGGCTGGACTATCATGTGGACCGCGAGGGCCGGGGCTATCGCTACCTGGACCTCACAACGAACCCGCCGCCCAACGTCAAACTGCCCAAGCTCAACGCCCAGCCCTATTTTGCCCACTGGACGACGCCGCTCGATCCGGCCGGACGGTGGCTGTGCCTGGACCGCACAAAGAAGTCCGGGCTGTATGACCGCGTCTATTTTGACAGCACCGGCAACGGGCGGTTGGATGACAAGTCGCCCGTGGGCACATCGCACAGCGATCAGTACGCCGCCTATTTCGAGCCGGTGCGCGTGGTGTTCAAGGGCGAAGACGGGCCGATCACCTATCACCTTGTATTGCGGTTTATGCAGTATGGGGTGGGCAACGCAAATCTGCTGGCCTCCTCCGGGGGCTACTACGCCGGCAAGGTGGATATCGTGGGCAAGAAGCGGCGCATCGAGCTGATTGATGAGAACGTCAACGGAACGTTCAATGACCGGGCGGAGGAGATGAGCGACACCGATTGCGTGTCGGTCGAGGGGGACAAGGTCCCCCGGCGTTACCTGGGCAAGATGCTGGAGGTGGACGGGCAGTTTTATCTAATCGAGGTCGCTCGCGACGGGGCGTTCATCAAGCTGCAGAAAGCGGAGAACGTCGTGCTGGGCCAGGTGCGTGTGCCGGAGACGATCTCGGAATTCGTAGCCTTCGGTGAGAACGGCCATTTTGTGCGCAAGCCGGTGAAAGGCGCTTTCACGCTGCCGGTCGGCGAATACCGCATCCAGACGTGGACGATTGACCGCAAGGACGACAAAGGGGCGGCCTGGCAACTCATGGGCTATAACTTCAACGACTCCGCCCGGTTCGAGGTCGCGGCCGAGAAGCCGGTATCGCTGGAGGTCGGGGAGCCGATGCGGGCCGTGATGGAGGCGCAGGAGCCGAGCAGCCGGCCCGGTTCCCGAGCCGCAACCAAACAAATCAGTTTGAATCTCCGGTTCGAGGGGCGCTACGGCGAGACCTTGCAGATCATGAAGGGCAACCAGCGACCGCGCGGGCCGCGGCTGACGCTGACCAGCCTGGACGGGACATACCGCTACACCAATACCTTCGAGTTTGGGTGAGGCGGCGTTTGTTCGCTCTCATGGCGAGAGCCTAAAGCGGTCAAACGTCCCATCATTGCCACCGTCGGCTTTGCCAGCCCGTTCCAGGTGCTGACACGCCAATTGACGCTGAAAGCCAGCGGCCGCAAGCCGCCTGATCTCGGCCCCAAGGTGCGCGTGGAAGCGGTGCATCTGAGTCCGGCGGGCGACGACACGGGTCTGGCGGCGCTTGTCAATGGCGCCGGCTTGCGAGACTGGGACAAGAACGGTTTGCTGAAACATGACACCGACGCGAAGCACATGTGGCGAGGCGCCTGCACCACGAACCTTAACCTTGAGTTCGAGCTGCCGGAGCCGGTGGCGCTTGGGGCCATCGAGGTGTGGAACTACAACGCCGAATGGCAAACAGCCGACGGCGTGCGCAAGGCCGATGTGGCCGTGTCGCCCGATGGCACGACCTGGCAAACGGTGTTGCGCGGCGCAGAGTTCGCCGAGGCCGAGGGTAACGCGGATTACGACGAGCCGATCCGGTTGAAGCTCAGTGGCGCGACAGTGCGCAAAGTGCGGTTCGAGAACATTGTGCCGTGGAGCGCCAGCGGAAAAGTGGGTTTGAGCGCCGTCGTCTTCCACCAGGCTATGGGCGCGCAGGCCGGGCCGCGCCAGCCCGAAGATGGAGCGACCAGCATCGGCATCGGCCAACTCGCGTTGGATTGGGTCGCCGGCCAGGGCGCGACGGAGCACCGGGTTTGCCTGGGAACGGCTGCCGACAACCTCGCGCTGATCGGCACGACGAAGAACACGCGCCTGGACGCGCCGCAATTAAAGCCCGATACAACCTACTTCTGGCGCGTGGACGAGGCACAGGCTGACGGGAGCGTGATCACCGGGCGCGTGGCGCGCTTCCAGACCAGCGGGCTGGTCGCGTGGTGGAAGCTCGATGAGACCAAAGGGTCAAAAGCCGAAGATGCCACGGGACATCAGTTCACCGGCAATGTGGTCGGCAAGGCAAACTGGGCGCCGGAGCAGGGCCGGATCGGGGGCGCGTTGGACTTCGATGGCAAGACGACATTCATCAACTGCGGCAAGGCGCCCGAGTTCGACTTCCGCGACGGGATGACGGTCGCGGCCTGGATCAAGGTGCGCGAGTTCAACAGGGCATTTCAGCCGATTGTGACCAAGGGCGATACCGCGTGGCGGCTCCAGCGCCAAAAGGACACCGGAATGGTTGAGTTCATCTTCGACACACGCCCGCCAGCAGAGAACGACGACCGGAACCTGGTCGGTGTCACCTCCAAGCGGAGGGTTGACGACGGCCAGTGGCACCATTTGGCGGGGGTTTCGGATGGCCGCCGCGTTGCCCTTTACGTGGATGGCGAACTGGAAGCCTCGGCCGACGCAAAGCCCATCGCGCCAAACCGTGAGCCGGTGATGATCGGCTGCAACTCAGAGGCCTACGGGAGGCGGTTCAACGGCTGGATAGACGATGTGCGCCTCTACGGTTATGGCCTGAGCGAAGCTGAGATCAAAGCGCTCTATCGCAGCGGCGGTGAGGCTTCCCGGGCCGAAAAGTAGAGTTAACAGCGAAGAGACGAAGACGCGAAGAAAGGGCAGGGGCCTCAGGCAAGCGCCTGAGGCCATGCTTGGGTTCCAGCTTCGCCTGGCTGGATTAGGATTAAGATCAAGATTAAGATTAAGAGGCTGGGGGGTAGTGAGATAGGACGGGAAAGAGAGTACCGACTTTAGACCATGAAAATGCTTCAGCTTATCACCATAGCGATAGGCGCCACACTGGCACTCGGCCTGTGTACCGAGGCCAGCGCAGCGCAGAGATTGCAAAGCGTCATCCGGCGACTGTCAGGCCCCGAGGTCCAGGCCGGCACCAACGCGACCGGAACCCTCCGCTGCGCGGGCACGGTTGTGGACGCCGAGGGCAAACCCGTGGCGGGCGCGGTCGTGGAATGCTACCAATCCGGCGGGGGCGGACGGTCATTTGGCGGCGCGGACCTGGAAGCGAAGCAGAGCGTTACCACCGGAACGAACGGCACGTATGAGTTTCGGGTTTCGCCCGGCGCGCCGGGCCTCCTCGCGCGAAAGGCGGGCCTTGCGCCCGCGTGGATTCAACACTGGAACCCGACCAGCGATATGACGGACGAACGCCTCGTCTTGACCCCCCCAACGATGCTTGCCGGTGAGGTCGTGGATGAAGCGGACAAGCCCGTCGCCGACGCCGAGGTCTGGGTCTCCGCCGCCTATAGCGAGTGGCAGATGGAGAACGGCGTGACCTCCTACGGCGGCTACCTGAGCGGCAAGGAGGGGCGCGAGTGTTTCTCGACCCGCACGACGGCCGAGGGCAAGTTCGTGATCCAGGGCTTTCCCACTAATGCCGCAGCCGATCTGGCGGTCAGCAAGCCGGGCAAGGTCCTCCGCGAACCGCAGCGGGAGTACCTCAGCCCCGACACCATGCGCTGCCGCGCCGGCCAACAGGACATCAAACTGGTGGTCGAACCCGCCAGCAACATCGAGGGCAAGGTGGTGGTCGGGGAAACGGGCCAACCGCTCGCCGGCATGAGACTGTGGCTTCAGGCCAATCGGCCCGGATACCGCGGAGGCGCGGAACGCGAGCCGGCCAAATCCGGCACGGACGGCATCTTCCGCGTGGCTGACGTGGCCGCTGGCACCTACCAGATTCACGCTATATTCGGCACTAACACAGTTCCCGAATGGGTGGCCGAGACGGTGACGGTTACGGTGGAAGCCGGGCAGACCACGCGTGACGTGCAAGTCTCGGCCACGCGGGGCGGCTTCCTGGAAGTGGCGGTGGTGGGCAAGGATGACCGCAAGCCACTCGTGGAGGTCGGCGTGGGCGCCTCCAAGGAAGCGTATCAAACCGGCGCCAACTCGGATACCAACGGTATCGCTCTTCTGCGATTGCCGCCCGGCGAATACCAGGTCTCCGCCTCCAAGGAAAACTCGCGCTCCGAGCCAACCCTCGCGACCGTGGAGACTGGCCGGACGAACCGCATCAAGATCGAGCTAAACCCGCCGCCGAAGATCGCAGGTGTCGTGCGCGATCCCTCAGGCGCGGCTGTGCCCGGCTTGACGTTGTCCGTGTTCCCCAACTGGGGCCCCAACCTGGGCGAGGCCAAGACCGACGCGAATGGGCGATATGAAATGCCCTGGGAACCGCAACGCTTTGGAGGTTCACAGCAGACGCCTTGCCTGATTGCGCGCGATTTGGGGCGGAACCTCGCCACCGCCCAGGACATCGAGGAAGGCACGACCACGCTCGACCTCCGCCTGGAGCCGGGCCTCGTCGTCGCGGGCCGGGTGGAAGACGTGAATGGCAAGCCCCTGAGCAATGCCACCGTGCGAGTCTATCTCTGGTCGGGAAACATGGGCTCCCAGTTTGACAATAATCCGATCCGAACCGACGCCCAGGGGCGCTTCGAGATCAGCGCGCTGCCGCCGGGTCGGAAGTACAGCCTGGATGCCACGGCCAAGGGCTACGGCTCGGCCAACGAGAGCATCCAAGAGGATGCCGAAACCAACCGGATCGAACTGGAGCCGTGTGTCCTCAACGTTGCCGATCACAAACTGGCCGGTGAGGTGGTCGATGCGGACGAGAAACCGGTCGCCCGGGCCAACGTGTCCATGTATGGCCAGGGCCAGCCGAATGGCTCAGTGCGCACGGATGACAAGGGGCGATTCAAGTTCGACGAGGTCTGCGAGGGCTCGGTCCAACTCTTTGCCAATTCCCAACGTGCCAACGGCAGTGCCCAAGCCCAGGCGGGGGACACGAACGTTGTCATCCGGCTTGGCGTGAACCAGTCCTACTCGGCCCGCGAAACCCCGAAACGCCCTTCGCTCAAAGGCAAGCCGCTGCCCGACTTGGCGGCAGTGGACCTGAACAGCGATGCGGCTCCCGCCGGCAGGCCGGTCCTGCTCTGCCTCTTTGACATCGAGCAGCGTCCCTCGCGCCGCTTTGTGCGCCAGTTGGCCGAGCAACACGACGCGCTCCGGCAAAAGGGGCTTACGGTGCTGGGCGTCCAAGCTGCCGTCACCACCGCCGAATCGTTCAAGGAATGGAAGGACGCCAACCCCGTCCCGTTCCCCGTTGGCCGCCTGGCGGAAAAGGCGGACAAGACGAAGTGGGCTTCAGATGTGGAGTCGCTGCCGTGGCTCATTTTGACCGATAGCGAGCGCCGCGTGACTGCCGAAGGGTTCGCGCTGGACGAATTGGAGGCGAAGCTTAAGGCCGTGGCCAAGTAAAGGTTGAACCACCGATGGACACAGCGCGGCAAAGCCGCAACCGAAAGAGTTAAATGAGTTGAATGGGTTCAATAAGTTAATGAGGCCAAGGAGCTTGCGCGGGCTGCGCAAATTCTCGTAGATGGCGTTACAGATGGACACAGATGAACACCGAGCACTTATGAGAACAATCCAAACCTTCATTCCGGTTGTTGGCCTGGCCTTGGGGCTGGTTTCAGCGGTCGGCGCGCCAGCGGGCGGCGCCACGACGACCCCAGCCGGCGAGATCAAGAGCACAGACCCGCTCATCCTCGACCTTTCCGGCTTCCAAAAGGAGAAGTTCGTTACCGGCGGCAAGACCAATGCCAATTGGCGAACGGTCGTTGGCCGGCAGGTGTTTGATGGGCTGCCGTTCCAGATCGAGGGCCGCGGGTGCGTGTACGGCAAGAAGCTTGGCCCGGAGGCACGGGATGACACCCCGACCCACCCCGACTTTATCGGCATCCCAGTGGGGCGGAAGTTCGATGAACTCCACCTGCTGCATGTGACACAATATGCGGATGTCGAGGGGCAGGAGATTGCCCTCATCCGGCTCAACTACGCCGACGGCACGAAGCACCAGTTCCCGATCCTCTTTGGCGGCCATGCCCGCGACTGGCAGCGATTGCCCTCCGAAGAAAAGGAACTGCTGACGGACCCCAACACGAAGATCGTCTGGCGCGCGCCCGGTAACCCGGGCCAAAAAGCGACCATGCGGCTGTTCAAGTCCATGCTGGCCAATCCTCACCCCGAGAAGGTGGTGACCACGATGGACGTGGTCTCGACCAGGCATCTGGCCGCCTACGACCTGATCGCCGCCACCGTGGCCAACCATGACCCCGCCCGCCCGGTCACCCCGCCGCGTCTTCCCGACGAGCCGGAACGCCACTTCGACGGCGCGCTGACTGTCCACGTGACCGAGCGGGCGTCGGGCAAGCCGGTCGCGGGGGCGCTCGTGGACCCCAGGATGAACGTGGACGAAGTCTCCGCGGGTGCCATCCCCGTGCTCACCTCTGCCGCGGGCGAAGCCGTGATCCGCTATCCGGTGGAGCGCGCTGTCAGGGTCTCGGTTTCCGTGGAGAAGGAAGGGTTCAGTTCGCAACGAGAGTCCGTCGAGCTTGAATCCAGCCCGACAAATCTGCTCGAAGTGCAATTGACCTCCCCGCCGAAGTTGACCGGCGTGGTGCGGGACAGCGCGGGCGCGCCGTTGGCGGGCGTGGACTTGGTGCTGTGGCCGGAGTGGCGCGCCGATTCCAAGGGGGCCACCACCGAGGCGAACGGCCATTTTGTGGTCACCTGGAGCCCCCAGAACCAGAATGACCCAAACTACGAGTTATTTCTGGTCGCGCGCGACTTGAAGCGAAACCTGGCCCTGGCACAAGCCGTTGACGAAGAAACCACTAACCTCGACCTCCGCCTGGAACCAGGCCTTACGCTCGCTGGCCGCGCGACGGATGCCAGTGGCAAGCCCCTGACCAACGCCGAGGCGCAGGTCATGTTCTGGACCGAGCGCATAGGCGCGCCGCTGGGCAAGGCGCTCCAGGCTGACGCCGAGGGCCGTTTCGAGATCAAAGCGCTGCCGCCTGGCCGCCGCTATGTCGTGAGCGTCTTGGCCAAAGGCTACGGGCAGGCTAGCAGCACCGTGACTCCGGAGGGCGACAGCCGGCGCATCGAACTGGAGCCTTGCGAATTGCCTTTGGCCGACCAGCGCATCGCCGGCGTGGTCCTCGATAGCGACGACAAACCGGTCGCCAGTGCCAACATCTTCGGCTACGGAGAAGGCCAGCCGCCCGGGGTGACCGGGAAGACCGATACCAAGGGGCGGTTCTCTTTCAACCAGGTTTGCGCCGGGCCGATCCAACTCCAAGCCAACACCCCTAACGGCGGCTTCGGCCACGTCACCGCCGAGGGCGGCGAGACCAACATTTCTATCCAGCTCGGCACTTCGAGAGCCGGTGTGGCCTCAAGAACCAGCCTCAAAATCACCGGCACAGTCACCGACCCGGAAGGCAAGCCGGCGCCCAAGGTGCAGGTGAGCCTCTTTCCCTCCTTCCAGCCGGTCGAGAAGCAGACGGATGGCGAAGGCCGCTTCACGCTGACCTTCAACCCCAACCAGTACGGCCCGATGCAGGCGACTCCGCCCATAGTGGTCGCCCGCGATGCAGCCCGCAACCTGGCTGCGGCGCTGGACCTTGAGGAAGGCGCTACCAATGCCAGTGTGCGGCTTGAACCGGCCCTGACCCTCGCCGGTCGCATCACCGACCTCAACGGCAAAGTTATCACCAATGCTCAGGCACAGGCGCTTTTCCATACCGAACGGATGATTTCCTCTCTGGGTGCACCGGTCCATGCCGACGCCGAGGGCGGATTCGAGATCAAAGGGCTGCCGCCGGGCCGCCAGTATAGCATCAACACCTCGGCCAAAGGCTATGGTCAGGAGCAGCGCAATCTACAGCCTTCCGACACCGAAACCAACCGCGTCGAGCTTGAGCCTTTCCAACTCATGCCCGCCGACCAGCGCATTGCCGGCGTCGTGCTGGACGACAACGACAAACCAGTCGCGCGCGCCTACATTTATTCCTTTGGCAACAAGCAACCCAATCTCAACGCCCAGACTGACGCCAAGGGACAGTTCTCGCTGGACAAGGTTTGCGCCGGTCCCATCCAGCTTTCCGCCAACAACCAGGGCGGCGGCTACGGCAACGTGACCGCTGAAGGCGGCGACACCAATATCGTTATCCGTATCAGCGCCAGGCCCGGTGTTGCGCGCCGGGCGTCGCTTCAAACTACCAGCCTCAAGGGCAGGCCCTTGCCCGACCTCGCTCCGCTGGGCTTGACGCCGGCTGACGCCCCCGCGGACCAACTGCTGCTGGCCGTGCTGATTGATGCCGAGCAACGCCCCTCCCGGCGCGCCTTGCGGCTCTTGGGCGAGCAGGCCGCCTCGCTCAAGGAGAAGGGCGTGGCGGTGGTCGTAGTCCAGACGGGCAGCATGGCCGACGACGCCTTCAAGGCCTGGAAACAAGAGGCTGCTTTGCCTTTCCCGGTCGGCTGCTTGAAAGGTGATGCCGAGAAATCCCGCGCCTCCTGGGGCGCCGGGGCGTTGCCGTGGCTCATCCTGACCGACAAAGCCCACCGCGTGACGGCTGAAGGGTTCGACTTGGACGAACTGGACGCCAAGGTCAAAGCCGTTGCCAAATAGGTTACAGAGTGGTTCGCAGGATGGGCTGCCTAATGCGTTCGACTGTGCTGGCCGAGGCAGGGCGCGCCTGTCCCCAGCGCGCCGTCCGGTGGTTTGGGGCAGCTCCCGGCGGAGCCAGACATCTTGCGCTTGCTGTATTCAGGTTGAAATGGCCGGTCAATTGCTTCATAACTGCGGGTCACGTGACGCGCTTAGTAAATGCCGAAGCGGAGCCTTGCGGTGCCATCCGCCCGCAGCGCGCTTCGTCCTCCCGGAGGCGTAAGGCGACCTGGTGGCGCTCCTGGTCTTCAAAACCATGGTGGGGCTCAACAAAGTCCCAGGTGGGTTCGATTCCCATCCGTCTCCGCCAATTCGCAAGTTGCTTTGGTTCAGGGCCGGCACTAGCCTTTGGTAAAGGTCTGCGGACCTAACGTTGGCTGGACGCTCCAACCTTCTCAGCCATCCGAATCAGATCGGCGAGAGATTCCGCGCGCATTTTTTGCATGATGTGGGCACGATGAAATTTGATCGTTCCCTCGGTGGTAGCAAGTTTGTCGGCGACCTGTTTGTTAAGCAGTCCAGCTACAACCAGAGGCATCACTTCGCGCTCACGTGGGGTGAGTTGTTCATAACGTTCGCGCAAATCTGCGGTTTCAGATCGCATCTTGTGCGCTAGTCCGTCCCGCTCGATGGCGGCGCGGACAGCGTCTAGCAGAACGCGGCTGCGAAAAGGTTTGGTGAGGAATTCGACTGCTCCCGCTTTTATCGCGCGCACCGACATCGGGATGTCCCCATGTCCAGTAATGAAAATGATCGGAATTTGGATGCCCGATTGAGTCAGCTCGCGTTGCAGATCCAAGCCGCTCAACCCTGGCATTCGCACGTCGAGGACGAGGCAGGCGGGACCTTCCGGTCGCGGGCTCTTGAGAAAATCCCGGGCCGAGGCAAAGGGTTGGACGTTCAGTCCGGCTGTACGAAGGAGACGCTCGGTGGAACGGCGAAACAACTGATCGTCATCAACAATAAATACGATGGGCTCAACGTTGGTCATAATGCTGCATTGGGTGCGGCCGGCAGGCTGAAAATAAAGGTCGCACCGGGCCCGGGATTGAACTCAGCCCACAATCGCCCGCCGTGGGCTTCGATGATCGAGCGGCTGTAGGGTGCGTCGTCGCTGTCCTCCCGTGGTCAGTGCGTGGGAATTGATCCAAGGCTTGATCTTCCCTGTGGTGGCGCAGGCTGGCACACTGGTCCAACAGGTGAAACAACTCACCGGCAAGACC
>JBEKJO010000158.1:0-13452 GCA_050011195.1 Verrucomicrobiota bacterium
GTCCATCGCCGGGAGGTCGTCGTGGACGAGCGAATAGGTGTGAATGCACTCGACGGCGCAGGCGCGCGGGCGGGCTTGGGCTTCGTCGCCGCCGCAGGCGGCGGCGGCGGCGAGGCACAAAGCAGGGCGGATGCGTTTGCCGCCGGCAAAGAGCGAATAGCGCATAGCGCGGTGGATGGTGGCCGGTCTGGTCGTCGCCGCGGGCAGGAACCGGTCCAAGGCCCGATTAACGGCGGCGGTGCGGGTGGCCAGAAAGCCCGGCAGGGAAAAGGGCCTTTGCCTGCGTGAATCCAAACTCTTTATGGTAACGGACATGCGGGCTTGTTGTAGGAAAAGGCCATTGGGGGCGCAAGTGGATTCAGGAAGTGATTGGTGACTGGTGACTGGTGATTGGGGACTGGTGACTGGTGATTGGTGATTGGCCACTCTTGCTCCGCTCATTGCGGGGCATACACCTGCGTCTTCCCGCTGTCCCGCCGCGTGACCAAAATGCTTTTCTGGCCGAGCGTGGTGTCGCCATACCGGAAGTCACCGGGGCCAAAGTTGGCCACCAGTTCGATCTGG
The DNA here is from genome assembly GCA_050011195.1 of Verrucomicrobiota bacterium. GTDB lineage: Bacteria > Verrucomicrobiota > Verrucomicrobiia > Limisphaerales > UBA8199 > PALSA-1440. Next base: position 565 of record JBEKJO010000158.1, read on the forward strand.
TCGCCGAAGGTGGTGCGCTGAACCGCTCCGTCGGGGGTGAGCCATTGAAAGGCGGTCATCGGCAACAAGGCGGTCTCCCGGTGCAGCGGTGAGAAAAACTCGTAATGCCGTTTGATTTGCGCCTTGCGCTTTTGAAACTCCGGCACGTTCAGGTGGTAAAGCGGCGGGACCTGGTAGAGCAGTTCGAGCAGCTCCACGGTCCTGGCCTGGTCTTTCGCCTTCAGGCTGGCAAATGACCAATGGTGCGTGGCGATGACCGAGTCGTGGAACACCGTCTGGAAGAGCGGCAGTCTGAACCGCGGCTCGAAGTAAATGTAGCGGTATTCCTCCTTGAGCGGCACGGGCTTGAAGAAGACCTGGGGCTCCTCGGGCGGATAATAGGCCCCGAGATAATACTTCGACTGCTTGTTGTTTAAGTCGGGGTCGCCCCAGCCGATGACGGGGGTCAGGACGCCATGGGCAAAATGAACGGCCCCGGCCACGCCAGCGGAGCAGCCTTCGGTGCCGATCACCGCGCCAAACGTGTCGCGAATCCACGACATGCGCGCGATACGGGACTGCATGTCGGATTGCTGCGTCGCAGGGTGCTGGTCCGAGTAATCGTCAAAGTATTCCCCGAACCCGTCGCAGTCGATGAACCATGAGTTGGCGTGGAAGGCGGCCATCAAACCCGAGACGCGCTTCTCCACGTAGGGCCGCGCCGCGTCGGGGCTGAGCATGAAGCCTTTTTGCTTGAACCCCCGCCGCGGGCTGCCATCGGCATTGACGATGGCCCCGGTTTCATAGAGTGCCAGGTCGAACTGCGAAGTCTCCCAGGTGTCCGGCTCGTTCGGACGATGAATGCCGTTATAGGAATCGTAGGGGCCGATGAGGAACCCCGCCTTCTTCGCCGCGGCAACCGTCTCCGGGCGGGCGATGAAACCATCCCAGCCATCGCTGCCGAGCCAAAGGCGGTCGAAGCCCGCGGCCGCAAGCTGCTGAATCATCTTGGGCGAGGCGCCGTCGCCCCAGGTCTCTGGCGTTGCCAGAAAGTTCGGGAACGCGGCTGCCAGCAAGTGCGAGTTCAGCCGGCACAGGTCCGCCTGGTTCAACCGACTCCGGTCGGAGTTCACTAAGGCAGCGAATTCCGGGTCCAGCGCGACGCCGCGCCAGGCCGGTTCGTCATAAAGGTCGCGTTGCCTGAGCAAACGGTCGAGGTCGGCGGCGATTTGGGACTTCATGTATTTATCCGGCCATTCGGCTTGAATGAGTTTGGTCACAAAGTCCCTCGCCTCCGGCGTCATCAAAGACCAAACCCGCCTGGCGGGCGACGCGGAGGGCGCTTCGCCCTGGGCTTTGAGTTCCCGGGCGAACTGCTTCCAGTCGGTCATATCGGCTTCGGAGAGCAGTTCGTGGCCCCAAAGGTAAGCGTGCGCGGCGCCCAAGAGCTTCTCGGCCTCGGGTGTCCTCCGGAGCTTGTCCTTGAAGCTGACGAATTCGCCCCGCTGGATGAGCCACTGCCGGTAAAGCCGGGCAGGCTCAACCAGTGAATTCGTTCCCACCTCGAAGACTACCCCGTATTCCTTCACGGGATGATTACGGGTGAACTGGTGGGTCAGCCGCGCCTGCAACGCCTGGTCCGGCGCTCGCCGAAACTCAAGTCTGTTGTTGAAGGGATTGGTCAGGATGCAGGTCAGCGTCGCGTGGCCGTAATCCAGCCCCAGAAAGGGCATGGTCAAATCAGCCGTGGTGTTCAGCTCCCCGCGATTGGTGAGGAACGACGCCCATTTGCTGTCGCCACACGGGGCATAGACCCCCTCGAAGAACGGCAGAATCCAGCCCTTGGCCGAAGCGGTTTCGGGGATAACCGGGAAGGTGAACTCGCCTGGTGCCGCGGCCAGTAGATGGGCCAGCAAACGGTTGCCCTCCAGTTCGAGTGTGACGGAAACCCCTCGCTCGGGCAGGGACCACCGGGCCTGGGTCGCGCTTTTTTCCAGGCCGGCGACGCTCCCGAGGTTGGTCTGGGGGGCGGAGGCCAGGATGGCCAGATGGCCGCCGCTCCGTAAAGTCACGGCCAAGGTGGCCGGATCAAAGGCGACCGTGCAGGAGCTATTCTGAATCGAAATCTCCGTGCCCGCATTCAGACTCCCTGAAGACAGAAGCCAAAGCGGCAGCACTATCGCGCGGGCCGCATAGCCCCACTTCAGGGAAGACATCTGTCAGGCGCGTGGTTCAGCGGCCTCGGCCCGAGGCGTGACCACCACCCCCGCCGTGGCTGGCGAAGGAGACGGCGTGTCCGCCGGCGCCTCCGGCAGATCGAACACCACCAGCGGGGCGCGCGAAGGAGGCCGCCCGACCGCCCGTGCTGAAGGAGCGAAAGCCGCCACGGGAGCCCGCGAAGGCTGCGGAGCGCGCGCCATAACCGTAATAGCCACGGCCTCCGACGTATCCACGACCACCGTAAGCATAGGGGTAACGGTGACCGCCGTAGCCGTAATAGGGGTAGCCGCCGATATAGAAAGAGGGCCAGAAATACGGCCAGCAATAACCGTAATTGCACCAACCGTAGTTGTATCCGGGATAGGCGTACGAATCCACCGGGTAGCTGTACGCGTAATCCGGATAAGCGGGCTGTGCGCTATAATCGTAACCCGGAGCCGGAGCGTAAGGGTTGACCGCCCCTGGATAGAGCGGTGGGGCCGCCTGGGCGGCCTGCAGCGACTGCGCTCTCACTTCCGCGCCGTGTTGCAGCATGGCCGTGAGAATCTCCGGCCCAATGCCGTGGTCCTTCAGGGCGATGATTTCCGTGGCGCTGGGATTGTAAGCGGTCGGGGAGTTCTTGACGTAGGTCTTGATGACCTCCGCATCCACTTTCGCATCCACCATCTTCACGATGTCCGCGACGCCGGGAGAGTATCTTGCCGTGGGAGCAGTCTGCCGAGCCGTCGCCTCCTGCTGGACGGCGCCAGCGGCGGGGGTGACGGAATTGATTGCTCTTGATGCACCGGGAACCCAGAGGACCACTACTCCCGCTGCCAGCCAGGCCCTGATCAGATGGCCGTTCACAACTACGCTTTGATTCGCCATTTTCATAACTACTGCCCCCGTTGGCGGCAACCAACTGCCACCATCGGCGGCTACCAGTACTATTCCCCTCCAGGCCCCGGTGTCAAGGGCCGAACAGGCAGATACCCCGCGCGGTCGGCCGGGAAGGTTTGGGCTTTGTGTTGGGCTAGTGGATTTGGTTAAATGGCCCGCAATGAAACTCCGACGGGCAGAAATCCGCCGCGCGACCAAAGAAACCCGCATCGCGGTTAAGTTGAATATTGACGGGACGGGCAAATCGTCGATTCAAACGGGCATCCCTTTCCTGGACCACATGCTGGCGTTGTTCGCCAAGCACGCGGTGCTGGATTTGAAGCTCCGTTGCGAGGGGGACCTGGCGGTCGATGCGCACCACACGGTGGAGGACTGCGGCATCGCTTTGGGGCAGGCGTTTGCCCGGGCGCTGGGAGATAAAAGGGGCATTCGCCGCTACGGGGCGGGTTTTGACCCCCGCAATCCCTTCACCGGCGAGGCTTATGTGCCGATGGATGAATGCCTGGCGCGCTGCGTGATCGACTTCAGCGGGCGGCCGTGCCTGGTGTGGCGGGGACTGAAGGCGTTCGGCTACCAAAATGTCAGTGAGGCTGAGCAAAGACAGGACATGTCCAGCGCGTTCCGATTCGGCTTGGCCCGAGAGTTTTTCCAGGGGTTTGCCAATGAAGCCCGCTGCAACCTGCACCTGGCACTGCTTTACGGGGATGAACCGCACCATATCGTGGAGGCCCTGTTCAAGGCGTTTGCCAAAGCGGTGGATGTGGCCTGTCAACGGGACCCGCGGGTGGCCGGCCAGCTTCCGACGACCAAGGGAAAACTGTAGGACGGGTTGAATATTCATGGTTTCCCCGCCGTCGAACCGATGACTGTTAAAGATCATTCCTCCGCCGATGATCCGACATTGGTGCGGGTGGCGCAGCGAGGGGACATGGCTGCGTTCGAGGAGTTGGTCGCGCGGCATCGCGACAAGATTTACGCGCGCGCCTACAGCATGATGCGGAACGAGGAGGAAGCGGTTGATCTTTCTCAAGAGGCGTGGGTGAAGGGCTGGCAGCGGTTGCGGCAGTTCCAGGGCGAGTCGAGCTTCGGCACCTGGATAACGCGGATTGTGATCAATCTCTGCCTGGACCAGTTGCGCAAGCAGAAGCGGCAGCGGACGGAGTCGATCGAGGCGATGAGCGAGGAGTCGGGCGGGGTCGAGCGGCAAATGCCGGTCGTGACGGTGAACCCGACCGCCGGTCTGGAGCGGGGCGAACTCCGCCAGCGGATTGATCGGGCGCTGGGTCAGTTGTCTTACGAGCATCGGACGGTGTTGGTGCTGCATGAATTTGAAGAGATGGAATATAAAGAGATTGCCCGGACGATGGGCTGCTCGATCGGCACGGTCATGTCGCGGCTATTCTACGCGCGCCGGAAGCTGGCGGTGCTGCTGGCGGATTTGAAGAAACAGGATTCGGTGTGATGGATTACGATGCTCAATTAAGGTTGCAAGCCTTCCTCGACGGCGAGTTGGCCGAGGCGGAGGCGAGCGAGGTGACGGATTGGCTGGCGCGGGACCGCGAGGCGGCAGCGTTGCTGGAAGAGTTGCGCCATACCTGCGAGGCCCTGCGGGGGATTGAAGCGGGCATCCGGCTGCCGGAGTCGCGCGAGTTCTTTTGGTCGAAAGTCGAGCGGGAGATTCAGCGGTTGGAAGCCCCGGCGCCGAAGCCGGCTCCGGTGCCGCTGTTCGCGCTCTTGCGCCGGTGCCTGGTCCCCGCTACCGCCGTTGCCCTGCTGATCATCGCCGGGGTGGTGCTGACCCGGCCGACCGGGCCGTCCGGCCTCACGCCCGCCGCCGAGATCGAGACGGCGCTGGCCGACTCGGGGGCGTTTACCTACCGCGATTACTCAGCCGGCACGACTTTGGTCTGGCTCTCGTATCCCGCCGACAACGAGGTTGCGGAAGATGACGAGACGGATATAGTCGAGTAAATAATGAGAGCAAAGGTGATTCCGGGGACCGGCTTGGTCTGGTTCTCAATGGCACTGGTTGTGCTGGCCGGCGGCGAGGTTTGCGCGCGGGCCGCTGAGATGAAGCTCCAGGCTTTCCTGCTCTGGGGCACCGATGACAGCAAGCCACCAGAAGGCAGGACCTACAAGCCGGTCGAGGCCGATATCAGGCAGAAGCTCAAGGACCTTCCGCTCAAATGGGCCAATTGGTTTGAGGTCAACCGGGTGGCCTTCGCCGTGCCGCAAGGCACGGTCAAGGTAGCGACCATGAGCGAGAAGTGCCAAGTGAACGTGAAGAACCTCGGTGGTTCCGAAGTGGAAGTTTCCCTGATTGGCAAGGGCAAAGAGGTAGTGAAGCGGAAGCAGTCCCTCCCCAAGGGAGAGATGCTGGTCTTGGGCGGCAATGCCCCCAACTCCACCGCTTGGTTGGTTGCTTTGAAGCGGATCGAGTGACGGGTTGGAGGAGAGCGGCGCGCTTCGCAGAACCGATCCCCGCTCAACCACGGGTCAAGCACTAACGGGAGAAGAATTCGGCGATGCCTTGCACCACATACCGGGCTTGCGGCTCACTGAGTTCCGGATAAATGGGCAGCGCCAAGGTTTCGTTCGCCGCGCTCTCGCTCTCCGGAAACGCCCCGGCCCGATAACCCAGGCCGGAAAAGCACTCTTGCAGGTGCAGCGGCACGGGATAGTAGATATCAGTGCCCACACCCTTGTCCTGGAGCGCCGCCTTCAAGTCGTCCCGGCGCGCAGTACGAATTACATACTGGTTGAAGATGTGACGATCGGCCACCGTTTCAGGAAGATATACGCGAGGAGAGCCGTTTCCCTTAATGCGATATTCAGAGCTGTTCGCGATGCTCAGGCCGGAAGCTCTAAAGAGCTGGTGGTATCGTTGAGCGTTCCGCTGGCGAGCAGCCGTCCAGTCATCCAAATGCCGCAATTTGGCGGAGACCACCGCGGCTTGGAGCGTGTCCAGGCGAAAGTTGCCGCCAATCACTTTGTGGTAATACTTGGGTTGGGAGCCATGCGCGCGCAGCCGCCGCAGATTCTCCGCGCGTTGCGCCGCTTGAGTGACCACCATCCCGCCGTCGCCTGCGGCGCCCAGGTTTTTTGAAGGGAAGAACGAAAAACAGCCATAGTGGCCGATCGAGCCGGCCCGCCGGCCCTTGTATTCGGCGCCGATCGCTTGCGCGGCGTCTTCGATGACGACCAGCCCGTGCTTCTGCGCCAACTGCATCACGGGATCCAGGTCGGCCATCTGGCCGTAGAGGTGCACGGGGATGATGGCGCGCGTATGGGCCGTTATCTTCGACTCGAGCTGCGCCGGATTCAGATTATAGCTCGCCGGGTCAATGTCCGCGAAAACCGGTTTCGCCCCCACGCGTGCAATCGAGCCGGCCGTCGCAAAAAAGGTGTAGGGGGTGGTAATCACTTCCGCGCCCGGCCCAATCCCCTCCGCCATCAGACAAATCAGCAGGGCATCGGTCCCGGAAGAAACTCCGACGCCATAGGCGCAGCCTGAGTATTGGGCGATCGCCTGTTCGCACTTTTGCACCTGTGGGCCGAGGATGAACTGCTGCGATTCCATCACTTCGGCAACGGCGTCGTCGATTTCAGCCTTAATGGCCCTGTGCTGTGCTTTGAGATCCAACAACGGAACGTTCATGTAATTAACGAACCTGACCACCGTCAAATAACGATGGATCCGGAGATGTTGCAAGGCGCAGGAGGTCTTCGGGCGGTGATCGGCTCATTTCGGTTTCTTGTAATCGCCGCGGCTGAAATACTTTTCGAGCCAAACGTAGAGGCAGATGAACAGGTAGCGGCTGCCCATCTCCCGGAGCTTAAGCTTGGCCTCGCCGGTGCGGCGGTTGCGCCAGGTTATGGGGATGACGGTCCAGGAGAATCCGCGCACGATGGCCTTGAGCGGAAGTTCCACGGTGAGATTGAAGTGCGGCGAAATAAGGGGCCGACAGCCGTCGATGACCTCGCGCCGGTAAGCTTTGAAAGCGTTGGTGGTGTCGTTGAGGCGGATGGCAAAAAGAGTCTTCAGGAAGAAATTCGCCATGCGGTTGATGAACAGCTTGATCTTCGGGTAGTCAATCACCCCGCCCCCTTTCATAAAGCGGCTCCCAAAAACGCAGTCCCAGCCCCGGTTCAGCTCCTGCCAGTAGCGCACGACGTCCCGGCAATCATCCGATTCATCGGCCATCATGATGACGGCGGCGTCGCCCTTCATGTGGTCGAGCCCGCAGATGACCGCCCGGCCAAAGCCGTGCATCCCTTCGTTCGTTACGGGCGCCAGCTCCGGCAGCCGGGCTTGCAGGTCGGTGAGCAATTTCCACGTCCCGTCCGTGCTGCCATCGTCCACCACGACCAGTTCGTGCGGGATATGGTGCAACCGCAGCTCCAAATGCAGATGCTCGATGGTTGAGCAGAGGCAACCCTGCTCATTGCGCGCAGGGATGATGACCGAGAGCAGCAAAAGCGGGCGCGCTTGAGCCGGAGGGGAATCGCTTAAAGTCTTTTTGGCCATGCTCAGATCCGGGGGCGTATTGTAGTGTAACGCGGACCCGGAGCAAGTTAAAGGCGCCAACACCCGGACTCGCCAACCTGCCCGACGACAAAGGGCAGGTCCGGGGAGAATGCTTCATTCCGGCTGGGTTGGGATAAAGGGCGGGATCGGGCAGTCGAGTGTATCGGCGATAGCCCGCAGCAGCTCGGCTTCCATCTCCTGAATGACGCCGTCGGCCGCCACCGTTTGGGCGCAAGCATTCAGCACGTTCTTCTTGATTTGGGGCGCCGCCTGGCAGAGCCGGCTCAAAGCGGCGTCCACTTGCGCAAGCTCGCACTCCGCCGCGGGCAGCAGCCGAAGCCCGACCTGCGCGGCGTAGCTCAACGGTTGCGCGCCTTGCTGGAAGGCGAATTCGATTTTGTCCGGTTCATCCTGGCCGAGGTAAGCCAGCGCCGAGAGCAGGACGGCGCAGTCGGCGGCCAGCGGCTTGAGCGCATAGTATTGGATGACCGGTTTGCGGGCCTGCAAGAAGTGCGGCTCGAGGTGGCGCAAGACAATCTTCTGCAGCACGTATTCAAACAGGTCGATTTCGCCGTCGCTTTCCACCAGTTTCTGCACTGCGGCGCGGAATTGCAGGAACTGCGCCGGCGACAGGTGACGGAGCCCGGGAAGGGCGAGAACGACCAGCGGCAATTTGGCGTGCGTGGCGACGGCTTGGACTTCCGGCAGCACGCGCAGGGTTTCCTGGCGAACCGCGGCTGAGGTGGCGGCGGCCAGCTCGTCGAGTTGCTTGGCGCGCGTAGCTTCGTCGTCGCTCAACAAGAGCGCATAAACCACTGTGCTCGCGCCGAGCCCTTCGCGCGCGGCGGCTTGCAGGCTGGCCGGGATGGTGACCCGCAAACCCTCTGCATAGCGGAGATGGGCGGGGGTGGGGTTGCCCGTGCTGGTCATCACGGTCTGCGCCGCAATCACCGGCGGGGCGAGTCCGGCCACGCCCGCTTGCGCGCGCAGACCCGGGAACGGGAACGGAAGAGGTGACCGCGGCGGCGGGGGTGAGACCCGGGGAGGCACCGGCTCGGCTCCGGTGAAGGTTACGGGCGGGAATGCCCCGTCGAAGCTTGGGTCAATGGCGCGGATGCGTTCCGCCAGCGGCGGATGCGTGTCCATGAGGTGGAAGAACGATTCGCCCATGCCGTTGCCGAAGAACATGTGGCTGGCTTCCTCGGCGTGGGCCGCCTGGAGCTTCGAGCCGAGGCTGAAGCCGCCGATCTTCTTGAGCGCGCCGGCCAGCCCCGCCGGGTTGCGGGTGAACTGCACCGACGAGGCGTCGGCGAGAAATTCGCGCTGGCGGCTGACGGCGGCCTGGATGAGGCGGCCAAACAAGACGCCGATCCAGCCGATCACCAGCAGCGCCAGCCCGAGCAAGGGGAGCGGATTCTTGTCTCTGCTGCTGCGGCCGCGGGTGTAGAGGAGGACCCGGCCGATGACGGCGAGGCAAAGGATGCCGAAGATGACGCCCATCAGGCGCAGGTTGAGCCGCATGTCGCCATTCAGAATGTGGCTGAACTCGTGGCCGATGACCCCTTGCAGTTCATCGCGGGTGAGCAGCTTCACGGCGCCGGCCGTGACGGTGACGACGGCGTCGCTCGTGGAGTGGCCGGCGGCGAAGGCGTTGATGCCTTTTTCCTCGGGCAGGAGATAGACCTGCGGCACCGGCACACCGGCGGCGATGGCCATTTCCTCGACGACGTTCCGCAGCTTGCGTTCGTCCGGGTCGGTGGTGGTCGGAGCAACAGGGCGTCCGCCCAGCATGGTGGCGACGGTGCTGCCGCCCTGGGCCAGCTCCAGCGTCTTGAACCCGCTGCCCAAGGCAATTACCGCGAGGGTGCCGACGGCGGCCCCAAGGAAAAGCTGCGGATTCCAGAGCACGAGTTGCGCCTCCTGACTATAGAGGTGGTGATGTCGGGAGGCGACACCCGTGAAAACCACCAGCACCGCGGCGTAAACCGCCGCGATCAGCAGGGCGACGCCGAGAATGAAATAGACGACCAGGAGCTTGGTATTGCGGCGGGCCTGGTCCTGACGCTCAAAGAAGTCCATCTGGTGGGTGCGGAGTTAAATAGTCAAATGGGTTAAATCGTTAAACCGGGTCGCGCGTGCCATCGTCTAACGCCCCTCACTGGCGCCGGGCCAGTGATGCTCGATGTGGAAACACGGCGCGCGCCCGGCATCCAGTGTAGTGATTTCGCTAGCTCTCATTGTCGGTTCCGGCTGGACGGCAGCAGCATACAAACCAACGCCACCGCGCCGCCCGCGAGCGCGAGGTAGAAAAGCGCCCCGCACATATAGTACACCCAGACCGATCCCCAAAAGGGCGTCGCGTTGTCGCATGGAAAAGGGGGATAATAACCGACCATCTTGGCATCTGGTGTCCACCCTCCGAAGCAGGCCGCCAGCAGCATGCTGGCGGCCTCAGACAGGACCAAGATGGCCATGCCGACCGCAATAGGCCAGCCAAATCTCCCGAGATTGTTGACGACTTTCATGCGGTCTCTGATTGCGAGCGCAGCAGCTAATTCCTTAACTGATTTAACATTTCACGAGAATGAAACCTTGGGCGCTTCCTTCTCTTCGGGCTTCTCGATGACGAAGAGCTCGGCCGGCCCGAAGTTAAACGGCCCGGCCACCAGGTTGGTGGGGAAGGTCTCGCGCTGCGTGTTGTAGCTCATGACCGAGTCGTTGTAGGCCTGGCGGGCGAAGGCGACTTTGTTCTCGGTCGAGGTCAGCTCCTCCATCAGGGCTATCATCGTCGTGTTGGCCTTGAGGTCCGGGTAGGCCTCGGCGACCGCGAAGAAGCGGCCAAGGGTGCTGGTGAGGGCGGTTTCCGCGCCGGACAGCTCTTTCATGGCCGCGGCGTCGCCGGGGCTTTGCGCGGCGCGCACGTTGGCGGCGGAGGCGGCGTTGCGCGCGGCGGTGACGGCTTCGAGCGTGCCACGCTCATGCTTGATGTAGCCCTTGGCGGTCTCGACAAGGTTCGGAATCAGGTCGTAGCGCCGCTTGAGCTGCACGTCGATTTGCGCGTAAGCGTTCTTGAAGCGGTTGCGCAATGCGACCAGGCGGTTATACGCGCCCACGATCCACATCAGGACGAAGAACACCGGCACGACCACCACGATCACTAAAATGAACAAGCCTTTAAGCATAAGAATCCTTTCGTTTGTTGTCTAACAGCTAAGCCAAACCACCGCGGCAGGCAATTACAAAATGAGGGCGGAAATGGAAACGGGGGCGCAGCGGAGTGATGGAGTAGTGCGAGTGGTGGGGCAATGGGGTGATGGAGTATTGGAGTGTTGGAACGAAATGGCCCCCCCAGCACTCCACCACTCCAGCACTCCAGCACTCCGTTATTCCGCTTCCACTACTCCGTTTGCCTCACAAACCCCTGCGCCCGCAGCCAGAAGATGCAGTCGCGAGTCCACGGATGCCTTTTCTCGGGGTTCCATTCGCGCGTGCCGAGGCCGAGGCCGTGCGGGCCTTGTTGATAGATGTGCAGATCGAAGGGGACCCCGGCTTTGCGGAGCGCTTCGGCGAATTGCAGGCTGTTCTCCACCGGCACGGCGCTGTCTTCGCAGGTGTGCCAAATGAAACAGGGAGGCGTGTCTTTGGTCACCTGGAGTTCATTCGATAGCTGGCGAACCAGTTCGGGCGAGGGGTCCTTGCCCAGCAGGTTGTTCTTCGAGCCCTGGTGCGTGAATTGGCCAAGGGTGATGACGGCGTAACAAAGGATGCCAAGGTCAGGGCGGGAGCTTTGCCGCTCGATCGGGTCGGCGGCGTCCGGTTTGCCCGCGTCGAAATGGGTCAGCAGGGTGGAGGCCAGGTGGCCGCCGGCCGAAGAGCCCATGATGCCGATGCGGTGGGGATCCAGCTTCCATTCGCCGGCCCGGGCACGCACGAGCCGCACGGCGCGGGCGGCGTCGTGCAGCATGACCGGATGCCGATAGCCGCCGGAACCCAGGCGATATTGCAAGACAAACCCCGCGACGCCCTGTTCGTTCAGGAACTGCGCGTACTGGGCGCCTTCGTGCGGGGCCAGCATGCCGTAGCCGCCGCCCGGGCAAATCACCATGGCGGCGCCAGTCGCCTTGGCCGGGTCAGGCAAGTACGGCGTTAGGGTGGGGATGTCTTTGTCCTCTTTGCCGAGCGCTCCGGGCGCGCCATCCGGCCAGAGTGGGAACGAATGGGTCGGCTGCGCTTGAGCCGAGGCGAGCCATCCAAGGAATGTGACCATAACCAGGCTGATTTTCATCGTTGCCACAGCATACCCACGCCCGGACGGCCCTGGCGATGCAAAATTGCAGATTCCAGGGCTCGCGCGGACGCTCGCCCTCCCACGGCGCGCAGGACAGCATGCCCTGCCTTCAGCCGTATGGGGTGAACACCCCATTGTGTCAGGACGCCTTATCCGTACTATTAGGGAGTTCCTTGTCAGTACTATTACGGTGTCTCCTCAGGCACGCAGTGAGAGAACGGGGACCACTCTTGGCGAGCGTATTCCTGACGCTCCTTGCTTCAGCGGCGCCCCCCCGAAACGATTTGCCAGTTCCCCTGCGCGACCTGTTGGGATGCAACCCAAATAGAAAGGCAATTATATGGACAAACGGATCGTGATGTGTGTGAGAACGCCGACGAGCGTCGGCGCAGTGCTAGTGGTGGCGGCGGTTGCCGCTTTGGCGGTGAGTGCCGCGGGAAGCTGCTTTCCGCCTCCGGCAGGCCTGGTCGGCTGGTGGCCGGGCGACGGGAACGCGAACGACATTATCAGCACCAACAACGGCACGCTGCAAGGCGGCGCGACCGCCACTGCCGCCGGCATGGTCGCCCAGGCTTTCAGTTTCGATGGGACCAATGCCTATGTGCAGATTCCCAACAACGCCGCCCTCCAGCCCACCAACCTGACGATCGAGGCCTGGGTGCGGTTTACTTCGTTGGACTCCGCCGGCTCGGGCGGTTCGCCTGCGGGCGACCAGTACATCGTCTTCAAACAAAACAGCCAGACCTGGGATTTTGAAGGCTTCGACTTAAGCAAGACGCGGGTGGCGGGCGGGGACGTGTTCCGGTTCCTGGTCACCTCCGCGACCGCCCAGTCGGCCGAGATCCACTCGGCTACCCTGGTGACGACCGGGGTTTGGTATCACGTGGCGGCGGTGCGCGGGTCCAACTTCACCCAGCTTTACGTCAATGGCCAACTGGAGCGTCAGACCAATGTCGCTTTTGCGCAGAATTATGGCAGCCTGCCGCTTTACTTT